>CAZPTG010000078.1:0-9960 GCA_964589355.1 uncultured Spirochaetaceae bacterium | reverse complement strand
ATTTGGGAACATTATATGAAGAGAATCTGTGCTCGGGGGAAAAAGACCCGGGAGTCTACGAGCTTTATCCTGTTAATGTATTTAAGCTTCGCCCTGCGGCCAAGGTCGAGCTGTTTTTTAAGGACCAGGATGGAAATCCATTTACGGGCCGGGTTACTTACAGAGGCGCGGTATACAAAAACGGCCGGATATGCCCCGAGACCATGGAAAGCGAGGGACAGGCAATTTCCATAGGCAGTGACGGCAAATTCACCCTTAACCTTAACAGCACCAAGTTTTGGGTGGAAAACAACTCGGAGACATTGCAGGGCTCAGACAAGCTGGAATTTATTTATGAGCTGGTGACTGCAGGTGACACTTATTACCCTCAGCTTCTAAATGTTAATGGATGTCTCAGCGTAAAAGATGTGGTTAAATTCGGCGAAAGCATAATCAACTTGAATCCTGTGGCAGAAAGTGACAGGAACAAGCCCTTTGTCGAATCCCATGTCATCAATTACAAGCTCAAAGACGGGCGCACCATTGATGTTACAAATTACCAGGGCTCGGTAGGACCCGGCAACATCTACAATACAGCCGAATTGCAAACCGTTGCCGCCTGGTGGGGCCTGGACAAAACAGATGGCTACGACCTTAAGATAGAGGATGAATTTGGAGGCCTGATAGAGGGGCAGAAGGTTAAAACAATTTTATATCCCTTTGCCACCATGGCCTACAGCAAAAATATAACCAGCTTGAACGAGGATTCCCTGAACCTTCCATCAGGCGAGACAAAGGGAGGGACAGTTTCCTTTTTCGACCCCTCGGGAGCATTGCTGAAAAATGTTTTATGCCCCTTTACATTTACCAATATGGTGGGAGCCCCTGAGCTTGACGGCGATGTCAGGCAGGCGGCAGATGACATAAATGAATTGAGCGAAAAGGAGTTTGATTTCCAGGATGCCATGTCCGGGGGCGATGAAATAATAAGCATGGCTTTGAAGGCAATGTCAGACAGTGAAATATCTTGGGGAGACTTTTCCTTGTATGTTAACATTGCAGCCACCGAGGATCCCATGGTCTACAGGGGAATAATAACCAAAAGGGTTGGAATCAATGCCGATGCAAGCGATGTGAGTGTGGACATAGGGGGAGCCGACACCGATTTTGAGTATGGATACGATCCCGACACCATGGCGGATATCGGTTTTCAGCTTTGCACCCTCATAATTGATCCGCCATCTCCCGTTTCAGTCGGGATTGATTACGGATTGACCATAGCCGGATATTTTGATGTTGAAGTGAGATATGACGAAACAGATGAAAAATGGAATATTGTGCTCATGGGGGGAGGATTGGACCTGGATGCCCTGCTTGGAGCAAGCGCATCCATGAATGTTATGGTTGGTCCTGTGCCTGTAACAGCCGATTTTGGCATAGGAGCTGCTTCAAATGTAGTATTCCGGGCATTCAAGCCCTACGGAAACGTGTCATCGGATATAAATGCGGCAGATGTCAATGACTTTTTCACCGCATTAAGAATCAAGGCCTATGTCAGCGCATTAGGGGGCGTCGGTTTCGACTACTCCCTGGTGGCATTGAAGATTGGTGTTTTTGGGAAAGCCAATCTTGACTTCGATTCCGAATTTTTAAACAAACCATACATGATTGAAGGAGACGGCCTGTACGCATATTCTGAAAGCCTGGGAATCTCCGGACAGGTAGGTGTTAAATTCCTGGCAACGGTGGCGCACATATCCTACGAGACCGTGTTGGCATCTGTTGAAGGGGGCACAGATTTTTGGGTGGACGAGCAGTATCCGGAAAGGCTTGAGGAGTGGAAAAACCAACAGACTTCATCCTTGATGACCGCCTCCCGTGCAATGACAAGCAATTTAAAAAGAGCGACAAGAGGCCTTGAAACCGTAAAAGAAGATACGAGCTACGAGAGCCGGGATTATCTTGAATTGTATGATCGCAGCTGGGGCAAGAAAGCCTCCATGAGAAGCATGGACCTGTCGTCAAATGCAACAGACATTCAAAGCAATTCCTATACTTATGCCAATCCTGTCGTGAGCCGGGATGGAGAAATAATGGCATACATGTCCGACGGCGGCTCGGAAGATTTAAATGAAACAAGGGCGAGCTGGGCGGTCAAGCATTCGGGAGCCTATGAGGACCAGGGGCCCCTTCCGAGTGTGTCCGCCGATGCATATGCCGACAGCGGCATAGAAATTGACGGCACAAAGGACTTTGCGGCGGCGGCCTGGGAGCATCAGAGCATAAACATAGACTCCAGCCGGGTTCCCGCCTCTGAGGATATATCGGCAATAATCAATTCCACGGAAATCGCCGCAGGCATATATGATGGAAACGGTTGGACAACAACACAGCTTACCGACAATCTGCTTCCGGATATGGCTCCCGCCGTGGCGGCAAACGGCCAAAGGGCCGTGGTAGTCTGGAGAAGCCTGGCGGGCAGTAGTGTTGAGGGATTTTTAAATGCCGATCTGCACGATTCCCTGGTCTACAAGATATATGAAAACGGAAGTTGGAGCGGGCCATACACCCTGTACAACGGCACCGCCGGGAATGTCAGGGGATTTTCGGTCGCCATGATGGATGACGGTACAGCAGGAGTTGCCTATACCCTTGACTGCGGAACGGATTCCGACAATTCGGCATTCGGGCACGAGACCTTTTGTGCGGTAATCGGCAGTGACAAGAGCATGAAGGCGGATATTCGCCTAACCAACAATGACTCGGCGGACCAAAATCCTCAAATAATGGTTGTCGACTTGGGATCCGAGGGAGATAAGTTTGTCATGGGCTGGTACAATGCGGAATCAGACGGGACTACCGATATCAAGCTGGCCGCCCTTGACAAGGAAGGCAAGGTGGACAAGGATTTCATAGACTCCCTAAGCCGGGTATATGAAAATTCAGAGGCCAATATTACCGGCAAATTCCGTTTCGCCAAGAAGGAAAATGGGGGGATTGAAGACCTGTCAATTCTTTGGGTGCAGCCGAACATTGAATATGATGACGCCGGCGACAGCACTGCCCAAAATGACAGCTTGAAAGCCGTCAAATTCATGCTTGATACGAATGGAGACATATATCTTACCGCGGCCCTCGATGTGGCCGATATGGACCAATACACACTGATTGACCATTTCGATGCCTATTCGGATGCGGAGAATGCAGTGACGGCCATTATGATTGCCAGCTCATACACCGGCCGGCTTGAGGACCAGGGCGGCGGGGTTTACACGGTCGATTCAATAAGTTCCATGAAATCCGTCCGGGCCCAGTTTCAAAATGGCATAAAGCTTGAAGATGTCTGCTTTGACAATGAAAACGTCAAGAATGGATTTAAGCTGCCCATAGTATTTACGGCGGCAAACATGGGAATAAGTCCCATAGATTCCATCGAGATTACAATAGGCCCGGATAATATACACAAGACCTTTGAAGACCTGAATCTGCTTCCAAACCATTCCGTTGTGTTGACTCTGGATTATGATGTTCCCGAATCGGACATACACGATCTGAATTATGAAGTGGAGGCCGCATTCAGCAATGGCGATTACCAAGTCAAGAGCGGATCCGTAAATCTTGATGTTCCAGATACTGGCATTTCAAGGGTTGAGCTTATAAGCGACGAGCAGGGCAGTCGAGTAATCCAGGCTACGCTGCACAATTTAAGCGATGCAAAATTGTCGGGCGGAAACAAAAGGGTCTATGCGGGCTTTTATGGCTCATCCCTGTGCAATGACGCATCAAAGGTTGAAGTCCGGGAAATAAGCGGGGACCAATTGGACCTGCTTGACCAAGGCGCCTTGACCATGAGATTTACCTATGCTGTTCCCGCGCAAGGCATCCCTGAGGGAGGCACCAGGCTCTATGGAAGGATATGGGTCGAAGAGTATTCAAATAATGCCTGGAGCGAGCTGGAAGAATATTATCCGGACAACAACACCCGGTCGATACTGCTTGCAAACCCCATAGAAGCCAATAACCAAAACCAATTCCTTGTAAGAGTGGAACAGGAAAACGACCAGTTTACAAAGGCCCGCGTAACTGTCAAAAATCTCTCCATGAGCCCGTCTTCAAACGGTAACGTTATTGTCAAGCTGTCGGATGATTCAGGAGAGGTTATCGAAAGTCAATTCATTGCAGATACATCGGCAGAGCTTTTGGCTTTGGGCGGGGAAGAGAGTGTCACGAAAGAGGTCTCTTTTAGCAACTTGGGAAGAAGAGTCACAGCCCAATACTTTACGGCGGAACCAAGCGCTGAGACAAAAGAAATTTCCGACATAAGCTTAAGCGGAATCAACATGAGCTTTGACAAAGATGTAAAGGACTATCATTTGACAGCAAACAACTCAAACAATACCCTGATTACCGCAATCGCAAAAAACAGCCAAGATAGCATTGAAATAAGGAGCGGAAAGAGAGGCGCTTTGCTGGCAAGCGGTCAAGGGACGGTCTTGTATTCCTGGCAACTGGCCGGCGGACAGACATCCAACATTAAAATCAATGTTTCGGGCAATGAAAGCGAAGTATATGACATAAGCGTCGAGAGTGTTCAAAAGAGCAGCGGCACAGTAGTCCTGAGCGTTCCCGAAAACAACGTCGACAGGGCGGAAATATCGGTATCCTCCCTCGATTTGACAAACTTTGTTCCCATCAAGTGGCAGTATATGAAAAATGGAATCTGGTCGGATAAGATGGATTGGATTTCGGGGGGACCAAATACCATAGCAATCTCAGGGAGGGGGACATATACAGTCTCCGCCAGATTGATCGATATAAGCGGATACCATATCGATTCAAACTCTATGGCGGTGACAGTAAAAAAATCCGGCAGCAGCAAGAGCGGCTCAAGCGCAACAAACACCTATTACGCGGACGTATCAGGCGAATCGAACCCCGCGCTCAAGGTTGCTTTAAGCCAGAATGCCGCACGAGTTGACTTGGAAAACCCGGCATCTGTAATCACCATACCCGAAATTCCCGATGTGGATTCCTATACCCTGGGTATACCCCTTGATTATCTGGCAGGGACCGCCGAAAAACGGACCATGACATTCAACACGGGGGCGGGCGGCATAACACTTTCTACAGACATGCTGTCTCAATACCAAGGGGAAAAGGCAGAAATAAGCATTGGCTGGGGGGATAAATCAAGTCTTGAAGACACTGTAAGGGCCGCCATAGGAGACAGGCCCCTTATCCGGCTTGCACTTGCGCTTGACGAGCGGCAAACCGAATGGAACAATCCGGACTCTCCGGTTTTGGTAACCATACCATATTCGCCCACAGAAGATGAGCTAAAGCATCCCGAAAGTATAACAGTATGGTATATAGACGGTTCGGGCAAAGCGGTTTCAATAGCAAACGGGCATTATGACCCCGAATCCGGCATGGTGATCTTTATGACAACGCACTTCAGCTATTATGGAGTGGCCTACAAGCAGCTTGACTTTAATGATGTTTCCGCCAGCCAATGGTATTATAAAGCGGTTGCTTTCGCAGCGGCCAGGGATATTACCAAAGGAACCGGCAACGGCAATTTCAGCCCCAAGGCAAAACTTAACCGTGGGGACTACATGGTAATGCTGATGAAGGCATATAATATGGATCCGGACACAGAATAGACAGACAACTTCTCCGATGCGGGCGACACATATTACACCGCCTACCTTGCAAGCGCCAAGCGGCTTGGCATATCCTCAGGCGTTGGCAACAACAAGTTTGCACCGAAAAAGGAAATCACGCGACAGGAAATGTTTACCCTGCTTCATAACACCCTTAATTCCATTGATATGATGCCCGGGGGCACAAGCGGTAAAACCATATCCGATTTCTCCGACAAAATGGAAATTGCCCCATGGGCAAAAGATGCCATGACAACCCTTGTTGAAGCCGGCATAATAAACGGCTGCGAAGGAAAACTCTCGCCCGCAGATACCACCACCCGTGCGGAGATGGTGCAAGTTCTCTATAAACTGCTGGCAAACTAAAAGAACACAAAAGCAAGGGGACGGGGTTGCTTTCCCCTTTTATTAATTCCATAGCTTAGATTAAAAAATTGTATCATTGACATGATTGTGTTAGAATATGATTTAGATAACCAATATACGGTGGTGGAGGTTTAGATGGCAGATAAGAATAATTCTCTTGATAAAGCATTGAAAGTGCTCGACCTATTCGTAGGCAGGGATAGCATGATGATGAGCGAAATAGTAGCAGCAACTAGCTACTCTAACAGTGCTGTTCAAAGGATACTCAATACATTACGAGAAAATGGATATTTATATAAAAGCGATTCAGATGGAGCATATAGAGTATGTATCAAACTCTTTTTTCTAGGTAACCAGGCTGATTTTGGAAGACAGCTGCTGACTGTAGCAAGAGAGCCTGTTGAAAAGCTTGCTAGAAAGCTCGGATTTACAGTTTCGGTTAGTATGCTTGATGAAGATGGTAAGATTGTTACAATCATGCGCAACAATATTCAGACAGTACGAGGGTTGGTTCCGAATATCGGGGATTCAAGAAGCCCTCATGCATCTGCAGCAGGGAAATCATTAGTAGCATATTCGGATAATATGAGTTCAATTATTGAAGACGCTGACTACGAGAGATATACGGACTATACTATTACCAATCCCGTGGACTTCAGGAAAGAAATCGATGAAGTACGAGTTGAAGGTTACGCATACGACAATGAGGAACTGATGGATGGTCTCTTTTGTGTAGGCAAAGCAGTTCTTAACAAGAGGGGTAATGCTATAGCAGCCTTGAGTGTGACCGGTTACAAGATGAAGATACTGGAAAATATTGACACTATTCGATCTGAGTTGGCTTCGGCTACTGATGAAATTGCAAAATTGTTGGTGTAGGCATCAAAGGTGGTTTTCAATTTGAACAATCATTTTTACTAAATCAACAGTAAGCGTCAAATCTAGCATATACTCAAAAATTATATGAAATAAAAACACCGCTGCATCATTTTGATGAAAAGTGGTGTTTTTTTATGGTGTGTCGGTCATAAATGTTTTCTGGGTTGTGAAAGTCCACTGGAGAGGTTAATCGTTCCAATCACTAGCCAACGGCAAGGACGTCAACGCCGGGTTGGGCCTGAAGGAAGGTGTAGAAAAACTCTGAGCCAATCCTCACTTCCTTTCTCGATCCAATTGGCTATGTTTTGCCTGGAACTGTCGATGCCAAAAGTCTCAAAAGCTTTTTTGTTCCGGCATAAAAGCTGGTTTTCACATGTTTCTTGGCCAGGAAAAAGGCAAGGAGCGGTAGAGAAACCAGAGCCCCGGGATTACAGGATCGGAGGCCTGGACTCTCATAATTGTTCCGCCAGTACCCTTTATTTAATGAGATAATTCTATTTCTTTGCTTTTCCAGACGCTATTTGTCATATGTTTTATGCCTATATTTGAAATAAAATCCAACGAATCTATTTAGCAAATACGTATTCTCGAACAGTCTCATTTTCATTAATGATACGATGAGTCCCCTCCGCTAGTGCTTCCATCTCATTCTCTCCTGGTTTCACATGAACAGGAGCAATGAATTCAATTCGTGGAATCAGTGCATCAATAACATAGTTATCATAGGCGATACCGCCAGTCAAAACAATAGCGTCGATTTTACCGTTTGCACCAGTTGCCAAACCACCAATGGCTTTTGCTATACGATATATCATACCTGCTACAATCTGTTTAGCTTTTCCATCGCCATTTTCGATCATTTTGTCAACTTCACGCATATCAGCCGTTCCAAGATGTGCTTTTACACCTCCATTGCCTTTACACATTTTCATAATTTCTCTATGTGTGTACTTTCCTGAAAAACATAAGTCAATAAGCTGTTTCTGAGGCAATTGACCCGCACGCTCAGGTGAAAAAGCCATCTCATCATCATCCATATAATCTACTGCACGGCCATTTATAAATAATGAAGCTGAAATTCCTCCACCCATATGACAAACGATATAATTGCTTTCGTATAGGTCTTGCCCTGTCTCGGCAGCGACCTTATAAGCCATTGCTCTCGAATTCAAAGCATGAAAACGGCAAATGCGCTTAAACATTGGAAGTCCGGTCATTCTCGTAATGTCAGTAAGTTCATCCGTAACAACTGCATCATATATATATGAATTGACACCGATTGCATCGGCAATAGCTTTAGCAACCAATGGTCCGACGTTGGAAGCGTGGTCCATTTGCGGTGTTTCGAGAAGCTGCTTGACCATATCTTCATTGATTAGATAACCGCCGTGTTCGAGGGAGTTAAGACCTGATGAACCTCTTGATACAACAGCTGAAAAGTCACTTATATCATATCCGCTTTCTTTTACTGTGTTAAGTACTAGCTCTTTGCGGAAATCCGTTTGTTCGGTTGCGTAGTTGAATTTTTCAAGTGTTGCTATGTCATGATCAATGCTTTTCTGGTACTGCTTTTCTGTATCACGAAATATTGCAATCTTTGTCGAGGTGCTGCCTGGGTTAATTGCTAAAATCATTTTAGACATTTTTTTCTCCTTTATTGTTCATTACTTTTATAAGTTACTAGTTAAATACAACTTGCTAGTAAAAACCGCATATTGATCCATTGCACCGATATAAGGTTATTATTTATCTATTTTCCGATTCTGTCAATACCTTTAGTAAAAATGAGTCAAGCTAATTTAGGGAAGAATAAATATAAAAATCATATTACGGTTGACAAATCCGAAATGCGGGAATATAATAAAAACACCGATTAATGAATATGAAAACCGTATAATGGTAAAAGCAAAAGGAGCTGGAGGAATAAATAATGATTAAGAGTTTTGATGAATTGATTGAAGAAGTCAAGGGCAATCCTGTTAAGAAGAAGCTGGCAGTAGCTTGTGCTAATGACGAACATACTGTTGAAGCAGTTCTCAATGCAGAGAAGGAAGGTATTTGTGAGCCGATCCTTATTGGTGATATGCCAAAGATGATAGAAGTTCTTACGGCTTTAGGAGAGACATACCCAGAAGAAAAGATGATCGACGAACCAGACATGCAGAAAGCATGTACAAAAGCAGTTGAACTTGTACGTGAGAAACAAGCTGATGTCATCATGAAAGGTAAAGTAGATACCAAAATCATACTGAAAGAAGTAGTCAAAAAAGAGGGTGGTCTAGGATTAGGGAGAGTCATGTCTCATTTTTCAATGTTTGAATTATCTACATACCATAAACCGATTGTAGTAGTCGATGGCGGCATGTGTCCATATCCTAATGTAGCTCAGAAGGCTGATATCATAAGAAACACGGTAGAAACACTTAGAAAGATGGGATACGAAGAACCAAAAGTTGGTGTACTGGCATGTGTGGAAAAAGTGAATCCTAAAATGCCTGAGACAATCGAAGCTGATGAATTGGAGACAATTAACGCCGATGGTGAGATCAAAAATTGCATAGTCGAAGGTCCGATTCAATTTGACTGTGCTTTCAGCAAAGAGATTGCTGATATCAAAGGTCTTGAAAGTAAAATCGCTGGAGATGTGGATGTATTGGTTGGTCCGAACATTCATACAAGCAATATTCTTGGCAAAGCTTTAGTAATGGCAGCTGGTGCAAAAATGGCAGGGTTCATTGTCGGGGCAGCGTGTCCTATTGTTCTTGTATCGAGAAGCTCATCAACTGAAGAGAAATTCATGTCGATTGTAGTATCAGCTGCAGTCAACAACTGACAATCACAATCAACATTTACGCTGAGACATAATAGATATACTAATTGAGATGTGTTTTGGAAGGGAATGATTATGGATAATATTTTTGGAATGAAGAAGAATCTTGTTGTTCTTGGTGAAACCGGAAGCGGAAAAAGCGAATTGGTTTTGAACATAGCGGTTTATCTAGCTGAAAAAGGTGATAAGGAAGTGCATCTTTTTGACATGGATCAGACAAAGCCACTCTTCAGATCTCGAGAT
>CAZPTG010000077.1:6814-10016 GCA_964589355.1 uncultured Spirochaetaceae bacterium | reverse complement strand
TCATATTATCCTACCAATCTCTCCAAAATCCTCATACACTGGAGCATTTGGAGGTAATGTTGATATTATGGCTCTTGCTTTATTTGGCGTTATGCCTAACTTTTTTGATAACTCTTTAATTTTTATTCCATGTTCTGGTAAAATTGGAAGAGATTCAAATAATTTATAATTAATGTTTTGTTCGTCTTTAAAAAATACACTCATGTTAATTTTTATCCTTCCACAAATATTCTCATCTGCTTACCGTTTATAGTCTTTCTTTTAATAGTTAAGCCTAAATTTCTATTTAAATTTTTAACTAAAGTCTTTTTATTTAATGGATAATTAACGCCCTCATCAATTGCATATTTAGTATATTCTTCAAATATATCTCGTGTACTATTACCAACTATTTCACCATCAAAATCATCTAAGAATGAAAGCACTGGATCATTATCAACGTGATATTCTTCGATTAATTTTTCTGATTTTTTAGAATTACTAAAATCTTTATTTTCTAAAACATCACGTAAACCATCAAGTGCTAATTGTGCCAAGTATTCCATAGCTGATTCAGTAATTAATTTATCAATAATATGTGGGTCATAATCCTTGTCATTCTTGCTGAATGTGGCATTGAAGGGCACTAATACCATTCTTCTTAAAACAGCCCCTGAACGGTCTTTTATATGCGGTATATCATTCGCACTAAACACTAATTTAACATAAGGTTTAAAGTCAAATGCATCTTTTCCTTTAAATTCACCAGTAATTGTATTACCTGAAACCATTTTTTTAAGTAATGCTACTATATTACCTTTCTGAAATTCATCAGATATATCATCACCAAAGTTGGCTAATTTCCCATCTACCATTGCAATTTTAAATCTATCACCCAATTCACCAATATCCAAAGCAGTAGAATTAAATTCTCCTGTGAACTGTTGAAGAACGCTAATATATGTAGATTTACCATTTGCTTTTTCTCCAACAAATATAAAGAATTTAGACAGTTCATTTCTTCTATATATTATATACCCCGCAACCTCTTCAATTAACATTCTAATCGATTTATCATTACATGATATTTTATTAAACATTTTATCTAAATGTTTATCATATGCATTTGGATTGTAATTCCAATTTATTTTATTTGGTATGATATATTCAGGTGAAAAATTTAATAATTTATCTTCATTTAAATCATAAATACCATTTTTAAATGCAATATAATTTGCACTTGATACTTTTTTTTCTGGAGCAATTAAATACAAACATTTAATTGTTTCCATTCTATCGGAATATCTTAACCTTGGAATGATCCTATGTATTTCCTTTTCAATAAATCGTTCACCAGCTTCATAAATTCCAGTTTTTTTATTGTACATAAATAATCGACCATGCATTGTAATTATGCTACAGTTATTAATTAAATATTGTGCTAATTTATCAAAGCAAAATGATTTACCTTCATAAAATAAATCTTTTGGAAATGCCTCATCTCGTGCAATAGTGTCAATTTCTGATTTAGATAATTTATCAGGAAGTAAATAATCATTAATAATTTCAATACATTTTCTTGAATCTTCTTTTGATATTGCTTGTTTATTAAGTTCTAAAATATATGAAAATAATTCTGAATTTCGCCCATCACCTTTTTCCATGTGTTGGAAGTCAATTACCTTATCAACTGGAATTAACCATTCAGGAAGTTCACATAACCCATATTTATAATCACACTCTCGAACATTACCATTAACTTTTAATGCATCATATGAATTAGTTTTACCAATTTTAATATCTGCAACAATCCCACATGATAACATTATGTTAGTTTTACATTTTTCAACACGAGTATTTTTAAAATAAAAGTGTCTGCCACGTGTGGTTTTATAGCTTGTACAATTGATTTCGTTATCACATATTATATCCATAAGTATTTCAGAATCGTCTACGTCATCAACATCAACCATAATTACATTTGGTGCTAAAATTCCAGCGTATGAATCAAATTCTTTGACTTCTTCTAAAGTGTGAAGTCTACTGTCAGGAACATTTTTAAATTTTTCAATTGCTTTTTTTCCGTCAGTTTTAATATAACCTCTAAAAAGTTTCATTTTTAAATAATCTCCATTCGTTTAACATCATTTTTAGAAAAATCCCATTGTTTGCCATTATCGTCTTTGAAACATAAATTAAACCATTTACATCTTTTAGTATTTTTAGCTTGTTTTCTAGTCATTTCTAAGAATATAACTTCATCAGTTTTTAAAGTAAATTTAATACCATGTTTGGTATTTTTAGTATTATTTTTAGTCATAATTTTTGAACCTTATATTATGAGGTAAAATTAATTACCTCATTAATTTATTTAGTGATTAATTTATTTAAGAATAATTTAACAAATCCCATTGGATGATTTTCACATTCAAATACTAATTTACTGCAATCATCATTTCCATATACTTTATAACGACCATAAGGGAATGCCATTAAATAACGTGTGTTGAGCGGAGATTTATGCCATTCGTGTAAAAATACACCAACATTTACTCCTTCATCTTCACCTTTAATTAATTTAAATTCAACTTCTTCATCAAATGCATCTGCCATTTCTTCTTCTAAATCATATAAATCTGGTAAATCTGTTGATTTACATTCAATGATATTCAAAGTAGATCTATTAATATCAATAGTTACGAAATTACCATAATTTTCCATAAAATCAACAATTTCATCATTGGCTTCAACAATCATTGCATATTGATGATTTGTCATTAAAAAACATGCATTTTCTTTGTCATAATATAATTTTTCATCATGACTAAATTTTTTTAATGAATAACATTTTTGTAATTTAACTAAATCTTTAATTATTTTTAATAATTCTTTTTTGTTCATCGTTTTCTCCTTTGTGAACATTTTTATTATTTTAATCGTTCCAATTGACGTTTAATTTTAAAGTGTTTTCTATGTAATACTTTTTCATCAATGTTTAATCTAAATTTAATACGATTTAACATAATTTCAACATCAGCTATTTCATCAGCTAAATCATTTTTATTTAAAGTATTCTTATTGATAAATTTAATCAACACTTCATTTAATTCTGTAGTTTCTTCAACTAATTTTAAAATATCATTATAATTATTATATTTAGTTGAAGCAATTTCATTTAATTTATTAATCATTATTGTTGTGTACCTTCGTGAATGTTGCCGAT
>CAZPTG010000077.1:0-6714 GCA_964589355.1 uncultured Spirochaetaceae bacterium | reverse complement strand
ATTCCAACTTCTAAATTTAGCCATTTTTATTCAACCTCGATTTCTTTAATTTTAACACCTTTAGTATTGGCTAAAATTAAATCTAATTTTTTCTTAAACGCTTCTTCATATGAATCAAACAATGTTGCGTCTTCAACGTCTTTAACACGAAACCAGTTACCATCTTCAAAAAATAAATATTTATCTTTTCTTAAATATACGTATTTTTTCATTCTATTACCTCTATTCCAAAATCTTTTAAACGACTTTTAGCTAACTTAATATACCAACTAAAATTTAATTTATTAATGTAATCAATTATAATATGATTTTCTAAATTATCAAGAATTAAAAAACTATTATTTGGTGTACCAGCAATTTTTTCATATTTCTGTTTCTTTTTGTGCAATTTCTTCAATGATTTGTCTTCACCAGTTGTATTTTTAAGTGCAAAACACCTTATACATTTGACATTTAATATTTCATTGCCATGTTTAATATGTTCATATTTTCCACTAATTTTTCTAATCATTTGAAATTTTTTTAAATCAGAGCATTCCATTATAGTTTTGGTCACTGGTTTTTTATCTTTCATGTAATTAATTATAGCCTCATTGACAATTGGTAAATCATAATCTAATTTATTTAATTTCTTAACATATCCACCTTTGGATTTATAATTTCTATCGTGATCAATCACTACATAATTATTAACATCTTTCTGATATACTTCAACATATGTATCAAACTCTAAAACTAAACCCGTTCTTTGTTCCCATTCATACGCAATATCATCAATTTTATCATAATCAGAATCAAAGTTTTTTAACTTAACTAAAACACCATCAGTATTAGATTGAATAATTTCACAATATGGTTCTAAATGCTCCATTAAATCGAGCATGAGCAGTTGACCATGCACACATACATTATTAGCCATTAAAGGGTCATATAAAGCGTTATTCTTATCTTTCATTGCTCCATATGTACCATTAATTACAATCTTCAAAGCCTTTTGAATTGGGTTCTTTTCAGCTTTATATTTTAATCTTAAATCAACAATATCTTTAAACTTACTAGCATCACACGAACGAGAATATAAATTATAATTAATCATTAAATTTGGATAAAGTGAAGCTACATCCATGTTTAAGAAACAACCTTTACCATGATATTTTTCAATAGCACCGTGAACTCCACCCCATGCGAAAATATGAGGAACTCCAGCAACTTCACATTTGTATTTATTGTCTGTGTAGTGTTTAGATTCTTCAGATTCAAACCATTTAACTACGTGTTTATATTTAACAACATCTAAATTAGTTGGTATTGTAATATCAAACTCATCATCATATTTATGTTTATGAGCATTCAATATCATGGCTGATAATTGAACTTTAGTTTTTCCAAAATAATCGAATGGTAGATTGTATAATTTAATTAATTCAAATTCTGCGTTAAAATCTTCAACACGTGTATAAAATATTTCCATTGTTTCTTTAACGTCATTTCTACAATATTTTTCAGTTTCTCGCATTTCTTCAGGTGTCAATTTTCTTTCAATATCAAATGGTATGTTTGATTCATATATGTTATGACCCATCATGCCTTCTAGTGATTTTAAACCACCCTCACCACGCACCATTACATCAAAATTAATCATTCTAATAGAACGACCTTTAGGAACTACCCTCCAACCATTTTCACCATTTTGAATAATTCTATCATTAATTGATTTTGGATTCATTCCCAATATAATTCCCTTTAAAATATATTGGTCATAATGTCTATTATTAAATCCAATCCAAATTTGATTTGAATTTTCATTATAGAATTTAGTTAATAAATCTTCACTGTTCCATATTTTAAACCATTTTTGTTTGGAAGAATCATAAATTACAACTAACCAATCATATTTAAATACTTCGAAATCATAAAATAACATTATTCGTTTACTCCTATTAATCAAAAAATATGGCTACTAAAATTAATTAGCAGCCATTTTATATTAATATGACTTAATCAATTAAATCAATCTTATATCTTCCAAATCCTTTTGAATTAAAAGAATAATCAAGTTCAAAACTATCATCTTTTATATCTTCCATGATACCTTTTGTTTGCTCTCTGTATTGTTTAATCGATTTAAATTCAATATCATCATGTTCATATCCTAAAGATCTAAGCAGATTATTAACGATATTAATTTGGAAGGCTTCATTTAAAATTTGATTCATAAAAATTGAATTACCTTTATATTTACCAGCCAAAACTTTAAATCTAGCTTTAAACATATCATCACCTTTTTTAGATTTTCCAATTTCCATTGATTCAACAGAAATTTCATAGTTGCCAGCAGGTACTTCTTCAAAATCACCTAAACCATTGCTGTTTTCTTTTTCATATTGTGCAACTTCTTGTGCCAATGCTCTTTCTTGTTCTTTAGTCATAATAATTAACCTCTCTTATTTAACTGTAATTCTAACATATGATTTCTTTGTACTTGTTTTGGAATAATCTTCCATTAATTCATCATATAATTTTGGTTCTTTTTCTTTAAATTTTTTAGTATCTAAAGAAACTTTACTTGATTCTTTAACTTTATTAATCTTAACATAATCATTATCAACAGAATCAATATTATATTTTTCCATATTTTCTTTTAATTCTTCTTTGACTGAATTTTCAAGATTTTCAAGTTTTTGTTTTTCAAGTTTTAACTTTGATAGTTCTTTGAATAAAACAATATGTTCTTGATTAAATTTTACTAAATCCATTTTTAACTTCTTGTTCTTCTTGTTCTACGTGGTGCAGTTCTTGTTCTTGAAACTGGTTTTTCTTCAGTTTCTTCCACTTCAATGCTTTCCCAATCTTCTTCAGGTTCAACATTTTCAACTGATTCTTCAACTCTTGTTGCAGGTCTACGTCTACGTTTAGTTCTTGCAGGTTTTTCATCTTCTTCAACTTCTTCAACTTCTTCAACTGGTTCAACTGGAGTTTCTTCAACTGGAGTTTCTTCCAATTCTTCAACTGGTTCGACTTTCTTACGTTTAGTTCTTGCAGGTTTTTCATCTTCAACAACTTCTTCAACTTTTGGTTTTGAATCCACTGTGGTTGATTTTTTAGCAGTTTCAACAACTGATTTACCACCAAAGATAGTATTGATACTATCGATATTATTTGGTAGTTCATCATCTTTAATGCCTAATCTACCACCACCAAATATTACACTATCACTAGCAAATGATAATAAGTATTCATCACCAATCTTTTGTGTGCGAATAACAACATCAACCATTCCAGCTAATTTTAAAGCTACTTTATCGTTAATGTTTGGTTTGATGCTTGTGAATTCATCTCCATTTCTTTTAGTAATGTTCTTACTACTATCTTCATGGGAGATTAAAACAACATCATAATCTAATGTTAATAATTTCTTCATTGTTGGCAAGAACTCACTTCTTAACATGTTCCAGCCTTTCCCAAATCCAGCATCTGAAACATCATCGATTTTTAATTGATTACAAACATATGATTCACATAATTTATACATATCATCAACTAAATCAACGACAATAGTATTAACATCATAATCACCAACTTCTAATTCATCAATTTGTTGTTTGAATTGATTCCAACCAAATTCAGTTTTTAAGATTCTACCTTCTTTAAAACTCTTATCCATGATCAATTCATATTCAGCATCTAATAATTTAGCATTACCATCAGTGCTGAAAAAATATGGTTTGCTAAAATTATTAGCTAATGTACTCTTACCACTGAAAGGAGCACCATAAAGCCATATGCGTTTATGAGCATCTTTCATATTATTTTGTCTTTGATATTGTTTTGGTAACATTTTCCATTCATCCTTTGATTTACAATAATCTTCGTATTCACAATATTTACATAGAAATTGTTCATTTCTAGTAAAATCTTTTGTGTTTTCAATCTTTCCTATTATTCTCCAGTATTCTTCTATTGCTGAAGGATCATAGTCCTTAAATATTATCTTGGCTTTAAGTAAACCAACCGTTTCCCTGATTCGATTGTGAAAAATTCTTGCTGTTTCATCTTTTTTCTGTCTTATAGATGTTTTTGGAACATGCATAAAACATAATTCTGAAACTTTATAACCAAATAATTTTTCAACATAATGCTTATATACATCCAGTTGATTAGAATCTTTGTAATATCTCATATCTTTAGTATATTTAAAATCCATGATTCCATAAGTACCATCTTCTTTCAAATATAAATAATCGATATATCCAATGAATCTTTCACCGTCTGCAATTGGAACTTCAAACTTTCCATTTTTTGGAAGTAACTGAAGTACTTTAGGAACTGTCAATTGAATTTTTAACAATTCAGATTCTAAAGCATCTGAAGTAATTGGATATTGATCAATACAGTTTTTAATTGCAGTTTCAACATCTTTTTCAATTGCGTCATGTGCAGTAGTTCCTAACTTTAAAGCATCATCAGGTTTAAAGTCATCGATTGTTTTTAATTTATCCAAATATCTATATTTAAATTGCATTGGACATTTTTTAAAACAATCAACACGAGAATATGACCATCTCATACTCATTACCTTTTATTTTCTAATTTTCCTATGTGATACATCAGTTTTTTAAACTCCTCAAAATTTTGAGGTCTTACCACATACCCATAACCACCAGCTTTTCGAATCTGCTTTAAATCATATTTTTGCAGTTCTGAAGCCTTTCCGGTCTCGTTTTTTAGTTCAATACCTAAAAATTTACCGTTGTAACAAACATATAAATCAGGTATTCCAGTCCGTTGAAATCCACCTCCCCAAGTCTTTAAAAAATAACAATTATCTAAAGACTTTAAAAATTTTTTAACTTTTTTTTCAAATTCTTTTTCTAACATCAATCAAGTATAAATTTACTTTTAATAAATGTCAAGTATTAATTTATTAAATCGTGATTAAATAATTTATCAGTATAATTCTTTCTTTTTTTAAGAGTTTTTAACATATTTACTTCAAATGATTTTTGAGTTTGTAAAATATAATAAAAACATGGCTTAGTTTGCCCAATTCTATGTATTCTCTTTTTAGACTGTTCAAAATATTCTGATTTTTGAGGAAGTGTAAAATAAATAATTTTATTACATTTCTGTAAATTATGTCCCATTGAACCAGCTTGATATTGAACCAAAGTAATGGAATTATCAAAATTATTATATGCATCTAAATCAACACCAGAACCATTAATATATGAAATTGGTCTATGTGATGCAATGCATATTTTTTCCAAGTTTTCATACTCATCTTTAAAATTATAAAAAACAACTAATCTATCGCCAGTTGAATTTATTAAATCTTTTACAGTATCTATTTTATGTCGATTATATGATCCACATAACATTCTACTGTATAGAATTTTAGTTAATTGAGTATCTCCAACAAAATCTTTTTCTTTAGTTTCAACAACCCAATCTTTTGTAAATTTCATATATTTTGCATCCTGTGCAATTTTCATAACAATGAAAGTTTGTTTTGGCAAGGATGTTACTTCGTTTGTTTTCATGAAAAATACACCTAAAGATTTCATCACTCGTTTTAATTCTTCAACATTCTTATAAGGATTTTTAGGGTTTAATACTGGATAATGATATTTACCCCGCTGTTCAATTTTATAATTACAAAATCGATTCTTAAATTGCCATTCTGACATGTTCAATCCCAACATATGTAACTGTGTCCATAATCTTTCATATTTACCGTCTGTTGGTGTTCCTGACAGCAATACAAGGTTATTTTTATATCTATTCAATTCAAGTTGACATTTGGTCAATTTAGATTTTGGATTTTGAACAATTGAAGATTCATCTAACAATAAAGTAAAATCTTCAAGTGTGTTAATTAGTTCTGGTCTTCTCCAAGCTAATTCATAATTAATAACTCCAACAAGTGGATAAAATTCATCCAAATTTGAATTTTTACATTCTATTAAAAATTCATCTAATTTTTTCTTTTTTCTTAAATTATAAACATCAAAATCATAATATGTTTCTAAATGATCAATCCAATCTTTGATTTTTGAAGATTGACATACTACTAAATTTATATTTTTATCTTCATAAAATAATCTTTCTGAACCGACAAAAGTTTTACCTAACCCCATATCAAGATAAAAAGCACAGTTTTTAAAACTCTTTGATTTATTTAAAATATTTTTCTGAAAATCAAAGAGTTCTATTTTAGTCATATAAATCCCACCAGTTATCTACGTCCAATACTTTTGCAATCTCTTTTGCAACTTTTACCAGCGGGGTGTATTTTCCTTTTTCTAAAGCACTAATATAACTATTAGTCTTTCCAATTGCTTCAGCTAGTTTGATTTGAGATATTCCAGCTTTCTCTCGATAAAATTTAAGTTTTTCCATATTATTTACCATCCTTACATAATTTTTTCTTACCATCAACTTTTTGATTATTCTTAATCATACAAGTTGAATCTTTTTCATTAAAATAAATACAATTTTTACATTTCATTTTTTTTTTACTCCTTCTAAAATAAAAATATAACATTATAATTATTAAAAGTCAATTATCACTTAATATTGATTTATAATAATTTATGACTTATAATATATACGTTCGTTGACCTCCAATTTATAGTTTAGCAGTGAGTATTTATTACTTGCTGCTTTTTTGTCGCTTGTCGTTGCTTGTCGTTGAAAATCCTATATTATATATTT
>CAZPTG010000076.1:0-10054 GCA_964589355.1 uncultured Spirochaetaceae bacterium | reverse complement strand
AAAAATCTCATCTTCAAACTTATCTGCATGAGTTATAACTCCATACGCTAAGCTAAAAGAGCTAATCAACAGTAAACTTGCTAAAACTAAACTTAAAATTTTCTTTCTCATCGTAACCAACCTCCATCTAAAATAAATTTAATTAAAATTGATTAATAAATTATATGTCCTATAGCTAAAAAATCTGGACTGAAGCTTTTACACGCCAATCCAGATTCATTACTCTTTTTTATGGATTACCCCAACATTTGACAAAGAGCCTCAAATTATTATAAAAATATTCAAATAATTTCAATAACTCATAAATTTATGTGACAGGCATATTAAATCTTAAATCCGAAAAAAATTATTATTCCTTTAATCTAGGATCTAATGCATCTCTCAATCCATCTCCTAGAAGATTGAATCCAAGAACTGTCATCATTATCGCAAATCCTGGAAACATAACCGACCAAGGGGCCTGACGCATATAACCTCTTGAATCAGCAAGCATTGCTCCCCATTCAGCCTTAGGTGGCTGAGCACCAAGACCTAGGAAACTTAATCCTGCCGCTTCCAATATAGCAGTACCTACTGCCAATGTAGTTTGAACCAAAATAGGTGCTAAACAGTTAGGTAGAATATGCTTAGTAATAATTTGAAAATCAGTGCTTCCAATCGACCTTGCTGCTTCAATATATTCATTTTCCTTAACTGAAAGTACTGAAGATCTGACGATTCTGGCAAATCTCGGAATATTTACAACCCCGACAGCAATCATCGCATTAGTCAAATTGGGGCCCAGAACCGATACAATTGCCAGTGCCAATAAAATTGTCGGAAAAGCAAGCATAATATCGATTAGTCTCATTATAATCATATCTGGATATCCGCCAAAATATCCTGAAATAAGTCCCAAAATGGTTCCTATAACCAAAGCTATTCCTACAGATATTACTCCTATTTGGACTGATATTTTAGCTCCGTAGAGAATTCTACTTAAAACATCTCTTCCCTGTGAATCAGTACCTAATAAGTAGGTTGAATTTGGAGCAGTTTGTCTTTGTGATAATTCTCCAACTATAGGATCATGAGGTGCTATAAAAGGAGCAAATACTGCAAAAAATAAAAGCACAACAACTATTACAAGCCCAAGCATAGAAGATTTACTTTTCTTTAATCTTTTAAATACATTCAGCCAAAGACTCTTTGATTTAAATTTTTCATCATTTTTCAAAACGTCGTTCTCACTCATATAAGATTACCCCTCTCAATCTACTCTTATTCTAGGATCGATAAATACATATGTAATATCTACAATCAAATTCACTAGAACAAAGAAAAATGCTATTATTAAAATTCCACCTTGAACCATAGGATAATCTCTTGCCATTATTGATAAATACATTTTTCTTCCAAGACCTGGAAGGGAAAATATAGTTTCAGTCATAACGGCTCCACCAAGCAGCAATCCTACTTGCAATCCAATAACAGTTATTATTGGTAAAAATGCATTTTTAATCGCGTGCTTTACTATTACAACAAACTCTGTAACACCTTTAGCTCTAGCAGTTCTAATGTAATCCTGCCTCATTACTTCAAGCATGCTTGACCTCGTCATTCTAGCTATTATAGCCATAGGTATAGTAGCTAATGCTAATCCAGGCATCAATAAATGTCTTATTGCATCTTTAAAAGCAGCAAAATCACCCGCAATCAAAGTATCTAAAATAATAAATCCGGTTACATTATCAACGCTAAATTGAATCGCCAACCTTCCTGACGCAGGCAACCAACCAAGCTTATAGGAAAAAACCCATATCATAAGCAATCCAAGCCAAAATATAGGCATAGAAACACCCATCAAAGCACCTATCATGCTTGCATTGTCAAAAATTGAGTACTGCTTAACTGCAGCAATAACTCCAACTGATATTCCAACAACTGTTGCAATTATCATAGAAAAAAATGACAGTTCAATTGTAGTTGCAAATGCTCTAAATAATTCTGTTGTAACGGACTCATTCGTTATTATAGATGTCCCGAAATCACCTCTTAAAATATTTTTCATAAAAGTAAAATACTGTACGTAAAATGGCTCATTCAATCCTAACGATTCTCTCAATTGTTCTATTAATTCAGGTGTAGCTCTTTCTCCTAAAATTACACTTGCAGGATCTCCTGGAATAAAATGCAAAATCGAGAAAGTAAGAATGCTTACACCAATTAATACAGGAATTACTAATAATATTCTTTTTATAATGGCTCTACTCATTTTACAAATTCCCTCCTGAACTTAATTTGGAAATTTGATAGGAGAATTTAAATTCTCCTATCAATATAAACATTATTGTTCGATATCAACATTCCAGAATGTTGTTTCACTTCCTGTTGGATGAGGAACAAATCCTGTAACAGTTTTTTTAGCTGCAATTGGTGGTGTTGAATGCACTAATGGTACCCATGGTGCATCGTCGTGTATAATCTGTTGAACTTCTTTATATAATGCTATTCTTTCTTCTTTGTTTGGATTACTTTGTGCTTCCATTAACTTGCTGTCAACCTCTTCATTCTTGTAGAATGAAACATTTCCTGAAGATTCTGAATGCAACAATACTGTTATAAAGTTGTCAGGATCTCCATTATCACCAGTCCATCCTAGTAGACAAGTATCATGTTCTCCTTCTCTGGTCTTGTCTAAATATGTAGCCCAATCCATTGTAACTATTTCAGAGTCAATATTTACAGCTGCGAACTGCTGCTGAAGTGCTGTAGCAATTTCCTTAGGTTGTGGCATATAAGGTCTTGCAACAGGCATAGCCCACAATGTCATTGAGAATCCGTCTTCGTATCCAGCTTCAGCTAAAAGTTCCTTAGCTTTTTCAGGATTATATTCATATGGTTCTATTTCGTCGTTATATCCCCATAATGAAGGTGGAAGTGGATTTTTAGCAGATTCTGCTAAACCACCATAAAATGCGTCGATAATTCCTTGCTTATCTACTGCATAGTTTATTGCTTTTCTTACTTTTATATTGTCGAAAGGTTCTTTATTCATATTCAATGAAAAGTATCCAATGTTCATTGAAGGTCTAAGATAAAGATCCAACTCAGGATCATCTTCAACTATTTGAGCATCATCAGGACTAACACCAATCATCATGTCTATAGAACCTGATTGAAGTTCCAATAATCTTGCTGAATTATCAGGAATACTTCTAAATATTATCTGGTCAAGCTTAGCTTCTTCTCCCCAATATTCATCATTCTTTTCAAGAATTATTTTATCATCTTTTACCCATTCAACAAATTTAAAAGGTCCTGTACCAACTGGATTTTTAAATATATCTTCTCCGTGAGTTTTTATTGCTTCAGGACTCATTATTGCGAAAGGAGCCATTGCAATATTGTTCAAGAAAGGAGCTGAAGGTGTATTTAATACAATTTGCACAGTATACTCATCAACTACTACCACTTCGTCAATTACTCCAGGGAATCCGTTGAACATATAACTATAATACTCATAGTTTTCACCAGGATATCTGTATTCGTTATCTTCGTTCATCCATCTTTCAAAGTTGAACTTAACTGCTTCTGCATTAAAATCAGTACCGTCGTGGAACTTAACTCCTTCTCTAAGTTTCAGTTCCCAAACTTTGTTTTCTTCGTCTACAGTTTTCCACTCTGTAGCCAATGCTGGAACAACATTTGTATTATCCATATCATAAGCTAATAGAGTATCTAAAATTGAACCTGTCACGTAAAGTGACTCACCGTCTGTTACATTTGCTGGGTCCAAACCTACTGAATCTCCACTTCTTGCAAATACTAAAGTTTTCGGTTCAGCTGCTTCTTCTTCTCCTGCTGCTTCTTCTCCTGCTGCTGCTTCTTCATCAGCATCGTTTTCAACATCTTCTCCAGCATCTTGAGTACATCCTGCTAAAGTCAATGAAAAAGTTAATACTAAAGCTAAAATTAAAATTAATAATTTTTTAGAATTTTTCATCTAAATTCCTCCTTTTATTATTATATACTTTTATTTAAAAGAGATTTCTCTCTTAATAAACTATCTGTGATGGCATGCAACTTGATGCTTGTTTCCTATATCTTTTAATTCAGGTGATTCCTTCCTGCAAATCTCTGTTGCATACCTGCATCTAGTATTAAACTTGCATCCCTTCGGTGGATTAGTCGGACTAGGTATATCCCCCTGAAGTATTATTCTTTCTTTATTGGATTTCTTGCCTGCTACAGGTATTGCAGACAATAACGCTTCGGTATATGGATGCGTTGGATTACTGTATAAATCCTTGTAATCTGCTATTTCAACAAGTGAACCAAGATACATTACCGCTACCCTATCACTTATATGCTTTACAACACTTAAATCATGAGCAATAAAAATCATAGTCAAATTGAATTTCTTTTGCAAATCCATAAGCAAATTTATTGTTTGAGCTTGTATAGATACATCAAGTGCTGAAACAGGCTCATCAGCCACCACCAATTTAGGATCAGATGCCAAAGCTCTAGCTATACCAACTCTTTGACGC
The DNA here is from genome assembly GCA_964589355.1 of uncultured Spirochaetaceae bacterium. Classification (GTDB taxonomy): domain Bacteria; phylum Spirochaetota; class Spirochaetia; order Sphaerochaetales; family Sphaerochaetaceae; genus Pleomorphochaeta. The sequence goes on along the minus strand of CAZPTG010000076.1, from coordinate 5,522 downwards.
TGACCACCACTAAATTCATGCGGATATCTTCCCGCATGGTATTGACTAAGTCCTACTGTATCCAAAAGTTCACTTACTTTTTCTTCTCTCTCTTTTTTCGTACCGATATTATAATTATTCATAGGCTCCATAATTGTTTCCCCTACTGTCATTCTGGGATTCAAAGAAGCATAAGGATCTTGAAATATAAACTGAATATCTTTTCTAGCTTTTCTCATTTCTCTTTGAGATAGAGAACTTAAATCTTTACCGTTAAAGAAAACCTTTCCACCAGTTGGTTCTATCAGTTTTAGTATACATCTACCTGTTGTAGACTTTCCACATCCGCTTTCACCTACTAATCCTAAGGTTTCTCCTTCCTCAAGCTCAAAAGAAATGTTTTCTACTGCCTTTACATATTCAGTTTTTCTATTAAATAACGTCCCTTTTTTCATTGGAAAATATTTTTTAAGTTCTTTTACATCTAAAATAGTACTCATTCAAATTCCTCATTTCAAAAATAAATTACATGCCACAAAATGACCTTTTTCAATTTCAACCAAATCTGGATTGATGCTTGTGCATATATCAATTTTTTCATCACATCTACTGCAAAAATTACAACCTTCAGGTAAATATCTCAAGTCTGGAGGCAATCCCTTGATTGGATCTAACCTCAGTCTGTCATCATCTACGCTTGGTATTGACTTGAGCAAACCTTTTGTATAAGGATGCTGCGGATTTTCAAAAAGCACATCTACATCTGCAAACTCAACTGGATTTCCTGCATACATAACTAGAACCTTATCGCACACTTCCGACACAACTCCCAAATCGTGAGTTATCATTATTATAGATGTATCATACTCTGATTTTAATTGTTCCATCAAATCCAATATCTGAGCCTGAATAGTTACATCAAGAGCTGTAGTGGGCTCATCTGCTATAAGCAACTTAGGATTGCACGAAAGTGCCATTGCAATCATAGCTCTCTGTCTCATTCCTCCACTGAATTCATGAGGATATGCGTTCACTCTAGATTCAGCCTCTGGAATTCCCACTTTTTTTAGCATTTCAATAGCTCTATTCTTAGCTTCTTTTTTATTCATATTCATATGCAATCTAATTGATTCTACAATTTGATCCCCAATTTTTATTACTGGATTCAACGAAGTCATAGGATCTTGAAATATCATAGCTATTTCGTTGCCTCTGATTTTCCTCATTTCATTTTGAGAACTTTCTACTAGATTTTTCCCATTGAAGATAATTTCACCATCAACTATTTTTCCTGGTGGATTCGGTATCAATCTCATTATTGATAAAGCCGTAACGGATTTTCCAGAACCAGACTCGCCAACAATTCCTAAGGTTTCACCTTTTTTCAACTCAAAACTGATGCCGTTAACTGCCTTGACAACACCGGCTTCAGTAAAAAAATGCGTCCTAAGATTATTTACCTCCAGCAAGTTTTCATTTGTCATATTTCACCTCTTCTTTATTTCAAATATATACTATATAAATATAACTATTGAATCATTAAAAAAACAACACAACATATTATTTATATTTTCTTGTTCTTTATATTTTCCTATTAATTCAGAATAAATCTCTAGTTTTAATCGACATATAACCATAACTTTACACTCTTTATAAACAAAATACATCTTCATTTTATATTATATAGAAATAATTTGCAATATAATACATAGCTTTGATAGCGTTGATTACTGTAGTCTTTATCTATTTCTTCTATTGTTTCTTTTATTATCACTTTTGAAAACTTCTGTAAGTCCTTATATAGCTCAATTACTAGATTATCTAAGTTCTACCATTTCTCAAACATTAAATAGTTGTAATATTTTAAAATCAAGGCTCTTAAACCATCAATTCGGGTTTATTAATTTTTTTATATATTCATTTGTCTACTCCTTCTGCTAGAAAATTAGCAAATACCTCTGAGGGATTCAAATATTAAGTTTACTCATATCTCAATGCATCTACAGGTTTTAACTTTGACGCTTTATTTGCTGGATATATTCCAAAGAATATCCCAACTACAAGGGAAAATCCAAAAGCTATGAGTACTACCTGTAGGTTCATCACTGTTGTGATTCCAATAGATGAACTTAGAACATTATTAACTACAATGCCTAAAATAATACCTACTATTCCACCTACAGAACTAATCACCGAAGATTCTATTAGAAATTGAGTAAGTATATTTGATCTTTTAGCTCCAATGGCTTTTCTAATACCAATCTCTCTGGTTCTTTCAGTAACTGTTACAAGCATTATATTCATTATACCTATACCACCTACAAGAAGTGATATCCCTGCTATACCAGCAAGCATTAAAGTTAGAGTGCCTGTAATTTCATCCAGTGTTGATAAAAGTTCTTCCTGATTGAATATATTGTAGGAATCTTCATCATCATAAATTTTAAGAAGGTAATTTTCTATATTATCAACTGCAGTATCTACTAGTTCAGAGCTTTCACCCTGTATTGTAATTGTAGTAATAGTACTAGTCTTAAACTGCCTCATTGATGTAGTATATGGTATTATTACCAATTCGTTGCTGCTTCCACCAATAGAACTTTCTTTTTCATCTAATACTCCTACTACTGTATATTCTTCTCCATCTATATATATTTCTTCATCAATTGGATTAAATTCTCCAAATAAACTTTCCCAGGTATCATAGCCTAAAACTGCAACCTTATTTCTATAATCTACATCGATAGGACTTATAAATCTGCCAGTTGCCATAGCGTAACCTTGGATTTCTTTGTAATCTTCATCTACTCCAGAAATAGTCATGCCTGATTCATTTTCTAATCCATATTTTACTGTAACACTTGAATAAATATTTGGAGATGCAATGTCAACTCCAACTAAATTTTCTATTTCTTTAAGATTGCTTTTATCGAAATCTTCAGTTCTATCTCTTATGTTCAATGTTAGAAGATTTGATCCCATTCCCTGAACACTTTCTGTAACTTCAGCTGTGGCTCCTTGCCCAACTGACACCATAACAATTACAGAAAATACTCCAATGATTATACCCAGCATAGTTAAGAAGGTTCTCATCTTATTTGCCAATATTGATTTAAAGGCCATTTTCAAAGTATTTTTTACACTTAAATGCATATTAACGACCTCCTCCTGTTATTAGTCCATCTCTAATTGTTATTCTTTTTTTTGAAACTTCTGCTACTTCCAAGTCGTGAGTTATCACTATTATTGTTTTTCCTCCAAAATTTAGTTTTTCCAAAATCTTTAATACTTCTCCTCCTGATTTTGTGTCTAAATTTCCGGTGGGTTCATCAGCAAGAAGTATAGGAGGGTCGCCTACTAAAGCTCTTGCTATAGCTACTCTCTGCTGCTGACCTCCGGACAGTTCTGTAGGATTGTGTTTCATTCTGTCTTTTAAACCTACACTATCTAATGCTTCCTCTACCAAATCTCTTCTTAAATTACTTTTTTCTCCTCTATATATAAGGGGCAGCTCAACATTTTCAAATGCTGTAAGTTTTGGCAAAAGATTAAATTTTTGGAAAATAAAACCTATTTTTTCATTTCTTATTTTAGATAGTTCATTAGGTTTATAGTTAGATATTTCTCTTCCATCAAGATAATATTCTCCTGATGACGGAGCATCTAAACATCCTAAAATATTCATGAGTGTAGACTTTCCTGAACCTGAAGGTCCTATTATTGACATGAAATCTCCTTCACTAATATCCAAACTTATTCCTTTTAAAACTTGAAGACTAATATCTCCCATTTTATAAGTTTTGGTAATATCTTTTAATTTTATCATTCTCTAGTTCCCTCCATTTTTAGATCCTAAGCCTTCAGGTCTATTTTCTCCTCCTCCAGAACCCATGCCAGGCATCATAAACCCTTCACTAAAGCTATCACTTGATTCGGTTGTATAGTAAACTACATCTCCTTCTGATAATCCTGAAATTATTTCTACATAATTATCTGTAGTAATTCCTACTTCGATTTCCACTGGAATAGCATTTCCTTCTTCGTCTTTAGTACTTACTATATATTTAGTTCCTACTTTTGTTACAGCTTCTATTGGAATTATTAGTGTGTTTTCTTTTTCTTCTATTAGTATTTCTACATCCACATTCATTCCAGACATCAATTGCTTTCTATCTTCTAATGATATTGTAACATCATAGGTTGTTACACCACTTGAATTGTTCCCATTAAGAGAGATAGATTTTACTTCTCCAACAAAAGTTTCATCTTCAAATGCTTCACTTTCAATTACTACTTCCTGGCCTTTTAATATGTTTAGGATATCTAGTTCATCTATACTTATAACTACTTCCATATCATCTAAATCTGCTATTTGAAAAAGCTTATTTCCTTTATCTACATAACCTTGCTCATCAACTGCCACAGTAAGTATAGTTCCTTTTATTGGTGATGTTACTGTTGAATCTTCTTCAGTAAGATTTTCTAATTCAAGTATATTTTGTTCCACATTAATTTCTTTTTGAATTATTTCTACTGATAAGTCCTCACTTTCTAAAACAGCTATAAGCTGGTCTTTCTCAACATAATCTCCACTATTTACATTTAGTGTTTTTATTTCTGCATTATAAGATGGGTATATATTTTCCGGTGAATTTTCTATTACTTCTCCAGTATAAGGAGATGTAAATGAACTTCTGTCTGTTACTACTGCAACTTTTACATCTGATCCTTCCGATAACTTACCATTATAATTTATTTTACCTTCTACCATATATCCTATTGAATTGCTTCCTGTAGATATAGGCATTCTATCTATTGATGTAATTTCACCTTCTAGAGTTATTAATGCTGAATTTACAAATACTTCCGCTTTATCTCCAACTTGAATATTATTTATTTGTGTTTCAGTAAAATAAGATTGGAAATATATGGTATTTATTTCAGTAAGATCAGCTATCTTTGTATTCTGATCTACTTCATCTCCTTCTTCTACATAAAATTTCACTATTCCGGAGTCCTCTGCATATATATTCAAATCTTTCTGTGCCTGATAAAGTTCATTAAGATTATTTTGTGCAACAAGAAGGTTTAATTTTTGAGTTTCCAACTCTAATTCTTCTGATGTATCACTCTCCAGCTCATATACTGCTATAACTTCATCTTCATTTACTTCCTGTCCTTCCTCCACATATATCTCATCAATAGTACCTTCTATTTCTGATAGTACTGTTCTATTATCAGAAGGCTCGATACTCCCACTTCCTGTGATTGATTTTTTTATGCTACCTTTTTCAACTATTTGCTCAACTTCTTTAAATTGCGTATCTGAATCTGATTGATCTTGAGTGTTATTAAATCTAGTATACCCAAATACTGCTAATCCGATAATTATGATAAATATAATAATTAATGTTTTTTTATTTTTGATTTTAGTCATACTACGACCCCCTTGTATTTATATTTATACTATAAACTTAATTTCTTAATTACCCCTTAATAATAAAAAAAGCTTTGTCTCCAAAGCTTTTAAAAAAATACAGATA
>CAZPTG010000075.1:0-10252 GCA_964589355.1 uncultured Spirochaetaceae bacterium | reverse complement strand
TCATGGTTTGAGAGGTATGTTCTTTCAGTAATTACTTCAACTTTCCCAACCATCAAGTAGTATCATTGCATGTTTGAGAGGTATGTTCTTTCAGTAATTACTTCAACCTAAGATATGGGAAGCAGGCAGAGAAGACGGTTTGAGAGGTATGTTCTTTCAGTAATTACTTCAACAGTTATTGTATCAGTTAGCCCCAGACTCTCGTTTGAGAGGTATGTTCTTTCAGTAATTACTTCAACATATTTCCTTGAACATATTCCTGAGAAACAGTTTGAGAGGTATGTTCTTTCAGTAATTACTTCAACAGAAGTTATCCAACATATTGTATTAGATGGGTTTGAGAGGTATGTTCTTTCAGTAATTACTTCAACTTAACCGTTGAAAATGAAGTAAGAATTAATGTTTGAGAGGTATGTTCTTTCAGTAATTACTTCAACGATCAAGGGATTCTTCCTGTTTCAGTTACTGTTTGAGAGGTATGTTCTTTCAGTAATTACTTCAACCATTCTTTCGTCAAAAGAAGAGTTCCATGCGTTTGAGAGGTATGTTCTTTCAGTAATTACTTCAACTAAAAGTTCTAAGGTTGCTTGCGAAACTTTGTTTGAGAGGTATGTTCTTTCAGTAATTACTTCAACATATATAAGTTGGCAAATAATTAATTATAAGTTTGAGAGGTATGTTCTTTCAGTAATTACTTCAACCAAATACAATAATATAGTCTTTGCTACGTAGTTTGAGAGGTATGTTCTTTCAGTAATTACTTCAACTTTTCTAGTTACATATTTTTGTGCATCAATGTTTGAGAAGTATGTTCTTTCAGTAATTACTTCAACAGAAGTTAGTGCCATGGATTGTCAACACTTATTTAGACAACTTTATTAAGGACAATTCTCTAAATTCTTTTGGTCTCATATAGCCTAAAGTTCCTATCATATACAAATCATATGCAAATTCTGTTTTAATATTTTTTGTGTTTTGTCAACAGTAAATGGCTCTTTTTATTAATTGGGAATTAGTTATACTTTTCAGCAATTAATATTTTTATTATTAAATAGAGAGAAGTAGAATTAATTTTCTACTTCTTTTTTTGTTTTTTTCCTTTCATAAATTTTAATTAGTCTAGGTCTATTATATCTTTGAGCAATTATACAAGGCATATTAACTAAAATAGCATACAATAACATAATCCAAATCACAAAATTAGGAGACCAGAATCCAAAAACAAAAAAAGGCATTATTTGAATCCAATGTGCAATTTCAGCTCTACCTGTTTGATAAATAAATTCATTCAAATATTCTTTTTTAAAATTTTTAATATTCTTTTTTTGAAAACCCGTTTTATGAGTTTTTGCACCATCAGGTAAAAGGTGTTTCCATCTATGAATCTTAAAAACTGTTTTATAAATAGCACCGCCTTTTTCCCAATTATGCGATTTGAGAAAAAAAATATTAGGATTAAATTTATTTAAATCTATCATATTACAAATTAAGGTTATTACTAATTGAAGTAAAGGCCAAACAATAAAAAAAGATAAAATCAAAGCCCATTTAGGTAAAAAAATAATTTGCATATATTACAACCTCCTCCCTTTCCAAGTAGTATTTTTTAATACATAAGTTTTTATAATAGATAATAAAAAAATAATAATAAACCCAAACAAGAAAACAGGATAAAACAAGCTAATATAAAAAGGAAATGATCCAATTTTTTTAGTATCCTTTCGCAACTTTATAACAGTAATTATATAAATTGAAATTAAGAAATTTAGTCCATAATAATTATTAAAAATTAAAGCTTTTACAATTTCAATTGGAAGAGAATACAAATAACCTATCCAACAAAATACCATAAGAAATAGTTTTAAATTGACTGAAGCACATGCTTGAGAAAAGTTTTTTGACCATCCTTCTAGTAATTGTTTAAATCCATTTGGGTACATTGTAAAACTAATTATATTCCCGCCCATAAGTAAATCAACATCAATATTCATCTTTTTATAAAATTTGGCTAAATGCAAATCTTCTAATACATTAGCTTTTACATTTGAATAACCACCATTATCTAAGAACATTTTTCTTTCAACTAAAAAGACAGGTCCGTAAAAACCAGTATATGATTGATTATTATATAATGACAAAGAAGTTGCACATATTTGAATCAAATTAAAAAAGTATGAAAAATATTCATAAAAATTACTCACATTATGATAGGGTTGAACAGATATTGGAGTTTTTTTCCTATCATAAGCAGAAATTAAACTCTCAATAGCACTTTCTTTTAATCTAACATCTGCATCAAGAAAAATTAAAATATCACCACTAGCTAGCTCTGCTCCTTTTTGACATGCCAAAGGCTTGCCTCTCCAACCAGCTTTTAATTTTTTTATAAATAAATATTTAACATCATAATTTTTTATAATATTTGCACTATTATCTGAAGAATCATCATCTACACAGATAATTTCATAAACATTAAGAGTTTGTTTTTTCAAATCATTTAATAAATTTTCAATATTTTTCTCTTCATTCCTTATTGGAATAACAACAGATATTTTTCTATTGTTATTTTTAATAATTTCTTTTTTCAAAAGAGGAAACTTATAAAATAAAATAAATGAAATAACCAAACCTATCGAAATTGAAATCGAGAAATAATTTATATACAAAATACTACTTCCTTAGGGCTAATATTTCTAATAGAAATAATTACAAATGATTAAATAATAATTTTTATTGGTATTATAGCACATTTTATGTTTATAATAAAAAAAAGGATTAATTATGAAAGATAACAATATATTAATAGTTGGTGGTGGAATCTCTGGACTAGTTTCAGCCGCATATTTATCAAAAAACAATATAAATGTAACTCTTTTAGAAAAATGTAATAGAGTTGGTGGTTTAATAGGAAGCTATGAAAGTGAGGGTTTTTTAATTGACAGTGGTATTAGAGCTCTTGAAAACTCAGGAGTAATCTTCCCAATGTTGAAAGATTTAGGTATAAACCTTAATTTCAAAAAAAACATTGTAAGTGTAAAAATTAAAGATAAATCAATCCAAATCAAAGATGAGAAAAGTTTAAATGACTATGAAAATTTACTTATTTCTTTTTTCCCAAAGGATAAAAATGAAATACATGAAATAATAAAAATAATAAGAAGAGTATCCGATTATATGGATGTTTTATATGGAATAGATAATCCTTTATTTTTAGACATGAAAAAAGATCAAAAATATTTAATAAAGAGTGTCCTTCCATGGATGTTAAAATATAAAAAGACAATAAGAAAAATTAAAAATTTAAATGATCCTGTAAATGATTATCTAAAAACAATAACAAGCAATCAAGAATTAATTGATACTATAACTCAACATTTTTTTAAAGATACTCCAACCTTTTTTGCACTTAGCTATTTTAAATTATATAATGATTATTATTATCCAGAAAAGGGAATTCAATCATTTATTGATTCTATTTATGATTATATAATAAAAAATGGTGGAAATATTATACTAAATTCAGAAGTTTCTAAAATAAATCTAGAGGATAAAGAAATTATTTCAAATGATAAATCTTATAAATTTAATAAATTAATTTGGGCAGCTGATTTAAATAATTTATACAAAAATATAGAACAAATTAGTGAAAAAAATACGAATCTTTCTTTAATGAATAACAAAAAATCACTAATGAATAAATCTCATGGGAATGATTCAATTTATTCAATATATATTAAAACAAACTTAGATTCTTTATATTTAAGAAACCAATGTAGTGAGCACACCTTTTTTACACCAAATACAAAAGGCCTTTCTTCAATGGAATATAATGAAAAGCAACTAATTGAAGTTTTAAAAAATACAAATGCTAAAAAAAGCACTTTAAAAAAATGGCTAAAAGAATTTGCAAACAAAACTACATATGAAATATCAATACCAGCTTTAAGATTTGAAGCTCTTGCTCCAAAAGGGAAATCAGCTATTATTATCAGTACAGTTTATGACTATAATTTAACAGCATATCTTGAAGAAGTTGGCCTTTATGAATATTTAAAGGAAAACTTTAACAAAGAAATAATAAACATTATTAACAATACTTTGTTTAATAAGCTAAAAGAAAACATAATAAGTTTTGAATCATCGACTCCGAGGACAATTGAAAAAATGCTAAACAATAGTGATGGGGCTATTACTGGTTGGAGTTTTTCATATGAATCTCCTGTTGAAAATAGAATGAAGAAAATGGCAAAAGCTATATACACTCCGTTTAATGATATTTATCAAACTGGTCACTGGGTGTTTAGTCCAACAGGAATGCCAACTTCAATAATGCTTGGAAAAATATTAGCAGATAAAATAGTTAAAGATTTTAAATAAGTTAAGCTATAACTAAACGTTGTATAACTCTTTTATAAATATTTGTAAACAATTCATATATAGAACAAACTTTATCACTTATACATACAATAAAACTTTCTTTTGATTTTGGAATAGAGAAAGTTATTGGAAACATATGTTTTAATATAATATCAATTTCTTTTTTTGTTAAATATATATCATCTTGTGCTGCAATAACAGCTTTACTTGGATGATGTCTTAAATGATGCTTTTTATTCTCTTCTTCTTTATCATGACAGTCATATAAATAATAGTCATGTAGCAATGCCCCTCGAACTAATTGAAAATAATCAACTTTTAATCTAAATAATTTTGAAATAAACATAGAAACATAAGCAACATTTACACTGTGCCTTAATAAAGAAGTTCCAAAATGATGAGTATAAGCTCTTGTTTGTAATATTCTTGTTTTTTCACACAACTGATTAAAAGTATCAGATAATAAATTTAAATCAACTCTTTTTTTTCTATTTCGAATCATTAATTTAATTATAATAAAGGTTTAATAAAATTACTATAGAAAGGTAGATACATTACACAAAAACAACACATATTTTTTTTTAACAAAAAAATTTAATCATTTATAACTCTTAATAATTTAACAATGTTTTTATCTTTTTAATATATTGTAACTTTTCTTTAAAATTAATTGTTACTAAATTATATAGGGAGAGAATTCAAAATATGAGTATTTCATTAATAAGAGATAAAATGATTGAATATTATAAAGGTGATGCTAAAAGGATAAATCATCTTCTTAAAGTTGAAGCATATGCAACAATAATTGCTGAAAAAGAAAAAGTCTCAAGTGATATTTTTACAATTATTTCTATTTTAGGCTATATTCATGATATTGGTATAAAATTAGCTCAAGAAAAATACTCAAGCACAAGTGGCAAATTACAAGAAAAACTAGGAGAAGAACCTGCTAGAAATCTTGTATTAGAATGTGGCTTTTCGAAAGCTGTAGCCGATAGAGTAAGCTATATTGTTGCACACCATCATACTTATGAAAATATTAATGGTTTAGATCATCAAATTCTTATTGAATCAGATATATTGGTTAATATTTTTGAAGATGACATTTCTCCTACTATAATCCCAACAATAAAACAAAATATTTTTAAAACTAAAACTGGATTACAATTACTAAATACACTCTACAACTAATAAATATAATCCTTGCACTATTAAATATAGTATTGTACTATGGAAACTGAAATATCACTTATGAGTTTCCAAAGAAGGTATTACTATATGAAAGAATTAATAATAAATGAGACAATAAATTTATTTAATGAATATGGGTGTAAATTTTCTATGGAAACTCTTTCTAAAAATTTACAAATAAGCAAAAAGACCTTATATAAATATTTTTCATCAAAAGAGAAATTAATTACATATATAATTGATGAAAGTTTTAATGAAGTACATAAAAAGCAATCAATTATATACACATCAAAAAAAGATACTGAAACGAAATTAAGAGAAATATTAACTACAAATTTTACACGTGAAGACAAAATCAAAATGGAAAAAGCTATTGGTATTTATAAATATTATCCAATTCTATCAAAGAAAATAGAATCTCGTTATAGAGAAGAATGGGATTTAGTAACCAATTTACTTATAAAAGGATCAGAAGAAGGTATTTTTGAATACTGGAGCCTTTCATATACAATTGAATTATTAAAATCTGCAATGTCTTTAGTTATAAAAAACTTAGATGGTAAAACTACATATACTCAAGCTATAAACAAATCAATGAACGCCTTAGTTAACAGCTTGAAAAAAGGAAAATAAAATGATCTATATAATTTTAATCTCAATTTTAATTATAATATTTATAGTTTATAAAATATTTATTAGAATCTCAGTTAATAAGGTTTGCACTCCCAAAGTAAGAAGTTGGGAAGAAACAAAACAAATTGAAAGTGAATATGATCAGTGGCAAATCTATGACAAAGTAAAAAAAGAGGAATTAAACTTTACTCTTAATGATGGATATTTAATCCATGGAACTTTTATTAAATCAGAAAAAGAATCCAATAAATATATAATATTAACTCATGGATTTCGATATTCTAGATTAGGTGGAATAAAATATATAGAGCTTTTTAGAAATAACAACTATAACATATATCTTTATGATTTAAGAAATCATGGAAAAAACAAACATGGTGGAATAATTGAAATGGGAGAACAAGAACACAAAGATTTAGCTCAAATAATTGACAAAATTTATGAGAAATTTGGTAATAGTATTGATTTAGGTCTTCATGGAGAATCTCTAGGAGCTTTTTCTTCAATGTATGTAACAAAAATAAGAAAAGATAAAATTAAATTTGTAATTGAAGATTGTGGATATTCTTATACAAGAGATGAATTACTATATCAAATGAAAAAACAAATGAAAGTTCCTACAATCTTTTTTAATAAAGTTGAAAAATATGCCCTAAAAAAATACAATCAACATTGGTCAGATATGGATTTAAGACCAATATTAAATAATTGCGAAATACCAATGTTATTTATACATGGAAAAGCTGATACTTTCACTCCTCCAAAGATGGCTAGAGAACTTTTTGACTCTCACAAAGGCTTTAAAATGTTATCATATATAGATGGTGCTGAACATGCAAAAAGCATAGTTATGGATCCTATAAAATATAAAAATGTCGTAAATGAATTTTTATCTCATATTGATTTATAATAAAAAACTCTCTCATTAATTATATTATTTTTACAAAAAATATACCCAAATTACATTATTTGTCCAATAAGCAATATTTTTTTACCCAAGTGTTAAAAACTGTCTAAAAAAATATATTGCTTATTATTCATAATATTAATAATTTTTCCTTGAATTAATATTTGAGGTAATAAGATGGGGAAAAATAAAAATTTAAAAAATAAAAAATCTAAATTCTTTAAAATAATACTAAGATATATTGTATTATTTATTATAATAGGATCTTTAGTATACTTTGTAAATTATAGAATTAAAAACACTGAAAAAATTGTCTATATAGCACCTAAACCTACAGTAAAAATAGAAAAACCACACATAGATACAATAGAAAAGAAAGTAACTTTTCCAACATATATAGAAGCAAAAGATATGATTGCTGTTATTCCTTTTGTTCAAGGAACAATAACTGAATATAATGTAAAAGTCGGTAAATTTATTGAAAAGGATGAAAAGGTTGCTCAAATTGATCCAACTCCTTTTAAACAACAATTACTTCAAGCTAAAGCAGCTTTTGAAGCTTATGAGAAAACGTACAAAAGAATAGAACAACTTTATATAAAAAATGCTACAAGTGCTCAGAATTATGATGAAATAAAAGCCAAATACGATTCAGCAAAAGCTCAATTAGAATTAGCAAAAGTTCAACTTGGATACGCAAGCGTAAAAGCTCCTGTAAGTGGTACTATATTATTAGCACCACAAGCACAAGGTAATGTAGCCTCTCAAACTAATCCACTTGCAGTTATTGCTGATTTAGATTCACAAATTGTAAATATTCAAGTTCCTGAAAAGTATTATGACACATTTACAAAAAATAAAGATAAGATAGAAATTGAATTATCAAGACCTCAATCTGAAGCTAGTACTTATGCCCATCTATTATCTATAGATCCCTATATTCAACCAGAATCAAAAGTATTCATTGTAAAAGCTGAATTAGATGGCGATCTAACTTATTTTAGACCTGGAATGTATACATTAGCTACTATCACATATGAAAAAATCCAAAATGTATATGTATTAGATCAAGAGGCAAAAAAGCTAGATGGTTCTCTATATTATTATGATGAGAGTGATAAAAAAGCTCATTACTTAGACGCTAAATTCTTTAAAAGCAAAGAAGAGAATAATAATATTTTCAAAATTCCCGATAAGTTTAGAGATTACACCTTTATAGTTGAAGGTCAAAACACAGTATTTGACACTCAAAAAGTTAACGTTCTTATAAACAACTAGAAGGAGTAACAATAATGAAAATATCACATTTCTCAGTTAAACATCCAACAATTATTTCAATGATTCTAGTTGCACTTTTAGTTTTTGCTGGTTATTCATTTACCAAAATGCCATTAGAATTTTTAAGTAATATAAACAGACCTTCAGCAACTATAGTTACTATCTATCCTGGAGCTAGCGCTAGTGATGTAGAATCAGATGTCACAAAAATACTAGAAGATGATTTTGTAACACTACCAAACTACAAATCAATGGATAGTGAATCTCATAACTCTTATTCAATGATTACAGTGAATTTTAATGATGGTATAGATCCCTATGATCAGCTTGCTGAAATAAGATATAGAGTATCTCAATTACTTGATGATTTACCAGATAATATTCAAGGAGAGCCTAATGTATTTGTTGGTGGGGCAAATATGCTACCTGTAATAACACTTACACTACAAGGTGGTGAAGATATAGCACAATTAACAACATATTGTGAAAATGAGCTTAAACCTTTAATAAATCATATTCCAGGAGTATCAACAGTAACTGTATTAAATAAAAAAGAATTAGAAGTAAATGTAAAATTAAGATTAGATGATTTAGCTGCAAAAGGTATTAGTGTTGCAACAGTATATAAGTCATTACAAGCCGGGAATGTTAAACTTCCAATTGGAGATGGAGAATATCAAGGAAGAACAATTGATGTTAGATATGAGGGAAATTATAAAACATTATCAGATATAAAATCATTACCTGTTGGAATATATAATAATGTAATAATAAGAGTTAGTGATGTTGCTGATGTATCATTTTCATACCCTGAAAATGAATATTATGTTGATAGTCCTCAAGGTTCATTATTAGTTGTTCAGATTACAAAAAGAACAGAAGGAAATGTTGTTGATATTTCTAACGAACTAAAGACTTTATTAGAAAAAGAATCCTCTAGAAACGGTAATGCAATTACATTTGATATAATTTCAGATGATAGTAAAACAACAAAAGTAGCAATACAAACAGTACTAAATTCGGGCTTATCCGGATTATTAATGGCTGTTTTAGTAATATTATTATTTTTAGGTGACTTAAGAGCAACTCTAATAATTGCTCTTTCCATTCCAATATCAATTTTACTGACACTTATAGAAATGAATATCAGTGGAATGAGTATGAATGTTCTAGCCATTGCTGGATTAGTAGTAGCTTTAGGGATGATTGTAGACGGCTCTATAGTAATGCTAGAACAAGTATATCGATATTATCGTGAGAGAAAGAGAGAAAAAGAAAAAAATATTTTAATAGCTGCTGATGAAGTTGGTCCATCTATTTTTGGCTCAGTAATAACTACAATAGTAGTATATATTCCGATATTAATGTTAAATGGATTAATTGGGCAACTCTTACATGACATATCACTTGTATTGATATTTGCACTTTCTTCCTCTTTTCTTATTGCTGTTGGAATAGTAACTTTTTTAATGAATAAAATATTAAAACCAGTTCCAAAAATCCCTAGAAAAAGATTATTTGATAAGATCATGAATTCTCTTGAAAAAGGATATAATCATGCACTAAATTGGAGTATAAACACATATAGATATGTAATATTATTATCTATTTTAGTATTTTCATTTTCATTATATATTATTACTGCCTTAGGCTTTACTTTTCTTCCCTCTGTTGATACTGGAGAATTTGATATATATATGAAATATCCTCAAGGATATAATTTAGAAAAGACAAGAGAGAAAACACTAAATGCTATGGAGCTAGTATATGCTTCTATTCCTGAAACTAAATCAATGGTTATCTATTCGGGAGATAACGGGGACTTTTCAGGACAACACCCCGCAAATTACTCTCACACCCACATAG
>CAZPTG010000074.1:7293-10342 GCA_964589355.1 uncultured Spirochaetaceae bacterium | reverse complement strand
AACAGCAGGATTATATTGAGCTGCTAATAATATAGGTGTTAAACCACAATCATTCACACAATTAACATCTCCACCCTTTGCAATTAAATCTTTTATTTCTTTTGCTTTTTTTGCACTTACTGCAGCTTTTAATAATTTCTCATTTAGTTTGTCAATTTTATTTGTCATTGTTATCTCCTGTTATTCTAAAAAATTAACTTATAATACTTATTATATTAATAACAAATAAATTGTAAAGACATCCACTTTTATAATGTTCGTCGCCAAACCTCTAAAGGATTTATCTTCATTCTTATAAGACAATAGATATAACCAAAAAACAAACCAGCTAAATGCGTCAAATGTGCAACACCAGTATTTGCTCCCGAAAATTGACTAAATAATTCTATAAAGAAAAATAATATAATTAATAAAGGAGCTCTAATAGGTAAAATCCCAAATACATACACTTTTGCAAAAGGGAAAAAAACTGCAAAAAGCAACAAAATTCCATAAACAGAACCAGAAGCACCTAATAAAACTGCATCTTGCTTAGCAAAAAAATAACTAAAAAAGCTAAATATACCTGAAAGAGTTCCAACTAATAAATAATATAATAAAAACTCTCTTGTTCCTAATCTTTTTTCTAAAGCTTGACCAAAAATAAACAAAGCTATCATATTAAATAATATATGTGTAAAATCTGCATGAACAAACATATATGTAAATAATTGATAAACATAACCATTTATTACAAAACTAGGAATCATTGATAAATAATAAATTCCTTTAGGCCATAAAACATTAGTAATAATAAATATTATTACATTAATAGCAATCAAAATGAAAGTTGCATTTGAATAAGTATATTTAAATCTTTTATTTAATAAATTCGTTTTCATATATGAAAGATATATATTATTTAATACTATCGTCAACATTTAATTAAAAAAAACATCAATTATAGATAAATCTAACTAAAGCTGTGAGAAAAAATTGCACAATTTTGATGAGTTTGAAAAAAATATACAGTACTTGTTATATTTTTTAATTAAAAAACACTCATATTTTCACTAATTTAAGCATTTTTATTTTTGGCACACTTATTGCATTGTATTATATAAACAGAGTAGATTTTTTCAACCTCCTTTTTTTAAGTGTGATTTATAGATGCTAGCAATACCTCTCCCACCCCCATTGTTAGCATCTATATTTTTTTTAGTGTGAAAAAATTACTCATTTAATACAAAAATGAAAAAAATTCACATCTTTTCAATATCCAATTTTATAAAAAAACCGATATAAAGGTTATAATTTAACATATTTAGGTTTTGGCACACTTATTGCATATAAGTTAATATAAAAAAACAGAGCAACAGTTTTTTTCAACCTCCTTTTTGGACGCCGATTCTCTCCTTTTATTCGGCGTCTTTTTTTGTCCTTTAAACCTCTCGAAATTTTAATATTATTTTGATATAATTCAAATATGGCAAAAACAAGAAGAGATAAAGCTGATTTTTATACAAAAAAAGCGCATAAAGAAGGGTATCCTGCAAGATCTGTTTATAAACTTGAAGAAATTCAAGCTTCAAATAAAATAATTAAACCTGGGGATAAAGTCTTAGATGTTGGAGCAGCTCCAGGCTCCTGGACCTTATACACTCACAAAAATTTAATAAAACAAAAAGGTTCTATTATTGCAGTTGATTTAAATCCACTTAATTTAAACCCAATTCCTCCAACAGTTACCTTTTTTCAAGGTGATGCCTTCAATAAAGACATTAGAGAAAAATTAATTGAACACGGACCATATGATGCTATTATTAGCGATGCTGCTCCTATGACAATGGGAAACCGAAGTGTCGATACTGCACGAAGTGAAAATTTAGCTGAACAAGTTTTATTTTTGGCTAATGAACATTTAAAAACTCATGGCAATCTTGTTATTAAAATATTTCAAGGCGGGGGGCAACAAGATATATTAAAAAATATGAGAAAAATTTTCTCAAAAGCCAAAACTGCAAAACCAAAAGCTTGCAGAAGTGACTCTTTTGAGATATTTTTAATCGGCTTAGATAAAAAAAAATCTTTTTAAGTTGAATTTAAGTCTCTTTATCAAAATGAACATCTAATTGAGGATAAGGGACTTCAACTCCATTTTCTCTTAATTTTGAAATAACTTCTGAATGAAATCTCCAATAAACATTCCAATAATCAGTTGGATTAACCCAAGGTCTTATTAAAAAGTCAACTGAGGACTCAGATAATTTGTGAACTTCAACAATAGGTTTAGGATCTTCAACTACTTCTTCATAAGAATTAAGTATTTTAATAAATATTTCTTTACATAATTTTAAATCAGCATCATAAGGAACTCCAACACTCATTGAAACACCACGAAGCTTTGTATAGGAATAATTAGTTATGGCTTCCCCCCAAACCAACTTGTTTGACATAGTAATTCTTTTTCCATCAAAGGTATTTAATGTTACACACATTAAATCCATAGCTATAACAGAACCAGCTAAAGAACCAATTTCGATATAATCCCCTTTTCTAAAAGGTTCATTAATTACCACCATTGCTCCTGCAAAAAAGTTAGACAAAGAGTCTTGAAAAGCTAACCCTAATATAATTCCGGTAATTCCTAAACCTGCAACTAAAGGCCCCATATTAATTCCTAGATGGTCTAAAAAAGTTAATATAATAATTACCCAACCAAAAACACTTATTATTTTTAAGATATAAGAAGCCATTAATTCACTAATTCTTTTTGATCTATCAATTATAATTGTAACAGACCTAATTATTATTTTAAAAAGAATCCAGGTTAACAAAAATATAAAAATTCCAGAAATTAAATTCAAACCAAAATCTTTAAACCCTTGAGATTCCCAAAATTTTAATATATCGAAAAAAGAAAAACTTTCTACATCAGATACTAATGATATTAAACTCTTCATAACTTATTCTAATTCTCCTATATGTATTATATGTATCAGACTATTATAAATATTTATAAAAAACAATAAAAAAGATTGTAAGAGTTTATAAAACCCTAACAATCTTT
>CAZPTG010000074.1:0-7193 GCA_964589355.1 uncultured Spirochaetaceae bacterium | reverse complement strand
TTTATAAAAAACAATAAAAAAGATTGTAAGAGTTTATAAAACCCTAACAATCTTTTTTTATAATACAACTATCTAAAATATATTATTTTGATAATAGTTGATTTAATTGTTTAGTAAATTCTACTGGATCTTTTGGCATTACACCTTGAGCTAGCATAGCTTGACCTAATAAAACCTCACATAGATTATTGTTAAATTCTTCATTAGAACTGTTTGATAATTTTTTTACCATTTCATGTTCTAAATTAATTTCTAAAATAGGCTTTGCTTCTGGAATATTTGTTTGACCCATTTGTTTTAACATCTGTTGCATTTGTGCTGTTGGATCATTTTCATCAACAACAACAATAGCTGGAGAATCTACAAGACGAGAAGAAGCTACTACATTGCTTACTTTATCTTTTAAAGAATCTTTAATTTTTTTAATTATTTCTTTTTCTTCTTTAGTTTCTTCCTTATCTTTATTATCCTCTTTTAAATCATCAACTGCACCACTTTTATTAATAGCTTTTAAAGGTATATCTTTATAATTTGCAACAGAACCAATGATAAAATCATCAATTTCATCAGACATAATTAATACTTCATAACCTTTCTTCTTATAAGCTTCTAATAAAGGACTTGATTTTAAAGTTTGTTCTTTACCACCAGTTAAATAATAAATGTTCTTTTGATTTTCACTCATTCTTTCTTTATATTGTGCAAAAGAAACATACCCTTCTTCTTGAGAAGACTTAAATCTAACAAGCTCTAATAAAGAATCTCTATTTGCTTGATCACTATATAAACCTTCTTTTAATGGAGAATTGTATTGTTCAATAAAAGTATTATATAACTCAGGATTATTATCAGCTATTTTTTTAAATTCACTTAATAGTTTTTTCACACTAGCATTTCTAATAGTACTCATTACTCTATTTTGTTGTAAGATTTCTCTAGAAACATTTAATGGTAAATCTTCACTATCAATAATACCTCTAACAAATCTTAAATATGTAGGTAATAATTCTTTATCATCATCTGTTATATAGACTCTTTTAACATAAAGCTTAACACCCGGTTTATAATCTGCATATTTCATATCAAAAGGGGCTGTTTTTGGAATATAGAACAGTGTTGTATATTCTGTTACACCTTCAGCTTTTACATGAGTATAAAATAAAGGATCATCATTATCACTATAATTATTTTTATAAAATTCATTATATTCTTCTTCTTTTAATGAACTTTTACTTTTTCTCCATAAAGCAGTACAAGTATTTATTTGCTCTACCTTATGTTCAATAGTTTTAATTGGATTTCCTTCATCATCTTTTTTACCATCAGGATCAACATCTTCTTGGTCATAACTTAAATAAATTGGATAAGCAATATGATCACTATATCTTTTAATTAAATTTTGAATTTCCCATCGATTAGCAAAACTTGTTCCTTCTTCATTTAAATGAAGTATTAATGTTGTACCTTGCTCATCTCTAGTTGTTTCATCGATTGAATATGTACCTTCTCCAGTGCTAACCCATTTATAAGCTTTTTCTTCACCTGCTTTTTTAGTAATAACTTCAACTTTTTTAGCTACCATAAAAGCACTATAAAAACCAACACCAAATTGACCAATTAAATTGTTATCTTTTTTTAAATCATCATTTAATGCTGATAGGAATTTTTTTGTACCGCTTGATGCAATAGTACCTAAATTATCATTCAAATCATCATGACTCATTCCTAAACCGTTGTCTTTTAATACAATAGTTGGATTATCACCTTCACTAAATTCAATATCAATTCTTGGATCAAAATCATAATTCTTTAAGTTTTCATCACTCAATGATAAATATTTTAATTTATCAATAGCATCAGATGAATTAGAAATTAATTCCCTTAAGAAAATTTCTTTATGTGAATAAAGAGAATGAATAATTAGTTGTAATAACTGAGAAACTTCGGTTTTAAATTTTTTTTGTTCCACTTTTTTCCTCCAGGAGAACTTATTTTTCTTGTTTTATAAATACCTTAGGAAAAAATACAAAAAAAAAATTAAATCGGCAACAAAAAAAACAAAAAAATACCGCTAAACCAAAGGGTAAAGCGGCAACCTCCTATTTGATCCTAATAAAAGAATCTTAAATACCTATGCGCTGGGTCAATCGCAATAGATATGAACAACGACAAATATTATTATTGCATAGCTTTAATAATATGTAAAACATTTTTTTGCTTTTTTATTGTTAATTTTACACTTTTTAATTGAAATATCTAATGCACCTTACTCTAGTTTTTTTTGTTCAAACCTATTACATATAATTATATATAAAACTATATAAATAAAATAAAAATACAAAATTATTAAATGTAATAAGTATATTCTTATGTCTTATATTATTTATTTTAAAATAGAGTAAACAAACAAAAAAAATATGAAATTAACTATAATAATTCAAAGAAAATTTATTAATATTATGTATTAAAAAAATGTAGCATGTTTGTAAAAGCTAAAGAAAAATAAACAAATAAACTAATTTGCCCTTACCTTTGACAAATGTTATATGATATAGTAAAAATATAGTTATAATTATTTATTAAGGGAAAAATATGCTAATACCACCAATTACAACTGAAACAAAATCAACACAAATAGCTAATAAATTAGAAGAAATGATTCTTTCAAAAAAATTTAAAGCAGGAGACACCTTACCTAGTCAACACGAACTAGCTCAACAATTTTCAGCATCAAGTAGATCTGTAAGAGAAGCTTTTAAAAATCTTGAAGCAAAAGGGTTAATTCAAGTAAGTCAAGGGAAAAGAGCTCTTGTAAAAAGTAACAATTTAGATCAATTTGTTGAATCATTATCAATGTCTATGCTTTCAAAACAAGTTCCAGATAAAAAACTATTAACAGATTTAATGCAAGTTAGAACAACTATGGAAGTTTCTGCTACTAGAGAATTATCAAGAAGCGCTTCTAGAATGTTAATTGTAAGATCTTTAGGAAGATGTGTTACAAAAATGGAAAACACTATTCCTTTACTTGAAGAAAACCCTAAAGATGTTGATTCTCTTAGAAATTTTAAGCAAAATGATTTTGAGTTCCACACAACACTTATTAAATCAAATGATAATATAATATTGACATCAATTTATGAAAACTTATCACCTCAATTATATACAGCTTTAGATAGTATAAAAGAAAATTTAGCAGAAAAGAAAAAAAAGGTAAACGAATATCGTTACTTAGTTGAAGCTTTAGAAAATGGACAAACTGATTTAGCTGTAGCTTTAACATTAGTTAATTTAACTAATATTTCTGATAAATTTGATGATTTAAATTTATAAAAAGAAAAAGTATTTTTATAAAGCTTCAAACTCTATTAGATTTTGAAGCTTTATTTTATTTATATAAAATGCTCAATAAAAATCTTAAATCCTATTAAAATTAGAATAATACCGCCAAATATTTCGGCTTTTTTTTCATATTTATTTCCAAATTTTTTACCTATATAAATACCAATATATGATAAACTGAAAGTAATAATACCTATAAATATTGCGAGAATAATTATTTTTTCATCATTAAAAGAAAATGCAAGACCTACGGCTAAAGCATCCAAACTTGTAATAATAGACAAAAATATAATATTTGTATAAGAAAAAGATATGATATTACAACATTCAAAATCAGATTTAGTAAGTGTTTCAACAATCATTTTTAAGCCAACACCACCTAATAAAATCAAACTTAATATATAATCAAAGTTACTAATTATATCTAAAAAACGTTTTCCTAAAAAACTACCTAATATTGGCATAAAAAACTGAAAAAAACCAAAGAAGAAAGCAATAATTAAACTTTCCTTAATTTTTATTTTCCTTATACAAATTCCTTTACTTATTGATGCAGCAAAAGCATCCATTGCTAACCCTAATGATATTAATATTATTTCGTATATAGTCATTTTTTCCTTTTCTTTATTTTAATATATTAATTTTAATAATTATTTTAACAATATTATACAGATATATGCTATAATAATTAAAATTTTATTGGAGGTTTGCATATGAAAAGATGTTCTATCATAATACATAGTGTAAATGGAAATTGCTATATAATGGGACAATATCTACAAGAATTACTTATTGAAAGAAATTGTGATGCTAGACTTTATAGAGTTAATGACGACGATTTACACATTTGGGCAAACAAATTAGAAACAGCAAATGATTTTTTAGAAGATATATTAGCATTACCGATAGCTAATACTTCAACTTTATTAAAAAGTGAAATGGTTATATTAGCTTGTCCAACTCTATTCGGAAATGTAAGCGCCGAGATGAAAGCTTTTTTAGACTCTACTTTCTATTTATCTGAATCTAGAGAACTTGAATCTAAATTTTTTGCTTGTTTAACTAGTTGTTCACATTCTACTTGTGAAGGTGCACACGCTATTGATTCTATGCTACTTTGGGCTCAAAATATGGGAATGTTACATATTCCATTTGGAGTTCATACTGATTTTGACTCAAACAACCAACCTGTAGCAGGACTTGTTCATCTTGCAGGTAAGGAAAATTTAATCAGACCAAGCCAAAAACTTGGAAAAGTTATGGAAGCCTATTCTGATATTTTAGCAGCATATATTCAAGAATAATAATTTATATTGTATGAGAGTAGGATAATTTTTTACAAAATTATTTAGTCTAATCAACTATTTTTATTGTCCCTTTTGGGACAACTAACAAAGTCAGTTTAAGAAACTGGCTTTGTTTTATTATTTTCTTTTAAAAAAATCAATAAATCTCATTAAACATCGTTGAAAAGATCCTTTCCCATATCTTATTTTATAATCCATAGTTGCACTTTCAATTGAAACCTTTTGAGAATTACTAATTGATTTAAGTTCATCCCAATGTCTTACAATCCAAATATATAAATCTCCCTCAGTATTTCCTGGAAAAGAAGCTAATAGATTTAATTTTCGTATTTCATTAACAATAGGAAAATAAACATTATTATACCAACTTTTTACAGCATCCTCATAAGAAATTTCTTTATTTGAATCTTCATTAATATAATATTTATGAACATTTATATGGTTTAAGACTTCAGGATACATTCCTGATGCTGAAAAAATTATTTCATCTATGGGTATAATATTATTAAAATGATATTGTTCTAAAAATTCATGCCTTTCAAAATCAACAACTTTTTTTCTCAATTCTCGCATAGTCATACCTTGCTTCAAAGGTATTTGCGAATCTATTTCAACTATTTCTGCATCAATAAATGCAGCGCCTTGGCTTTTAGCAACAGAAACTCTATGATTTCCATCTCTAACAAAATACCACTGTCCTAATTTATAAACACTTATAGCAGGTAAATCTACATATTGTAGATGTGCTTTATCTATACTTTTCCATCTTTCTTTTAATAATTCTCTTTTTGGATAAAAAGCCTTAGAAAAATCTCTTGCTCTTCCTTCACTTCCTATAATATCTTTTATAGGAATTGTCTTTATTCCTAAGTATGATTGACTTCTTGGTTTTATTAATTCTGTAACTTCATATAAAGATAATAAATCTGAATTTTCCCATCTTAATTTTGACAGTAATACTTGAATTCTAGCTCTATTCTTTGCTTTTTCAAAATTTTCTTCTGTTTGTGTATTAACATTAAAGTCATTCATATTATTATTCTATTCTCCATGCTTTTTATCTCTAAGCTTTATATCACTCAATACATACGATTTATATATATTTATTATTTTTGTCTGTCGATATATTACTTTTCTTCTAGCATTTGTGTCTATTAAATGTATATGCCCATGTAATAAATACTTTGGTTTAAATATATCCATAAATGTCAAAAAACAAGCAAAACCTCTATGACAAGCATCAGTATCATCATTATAACCTAAAGGCGCAGCATGTGTAACTAAAATATCTAAATATCTTCCATATTTAATTTTATTTAATACTAACTTAGGAATCAATTTGAAAATTCTTGATTTCATTTCTATCTCTGTATATTGATTTTTCCCGTTATTATATTTATAGGAACCTCCTAACCCTGCAATTATTAAACCTGTTTTCTTATCACGTATTACTTTTCCCTCTATACATTCTCCACTATATACCTTATTTATATGTTTATTAACACTCATACTTGATTCATCATTAGATGGATTCATATATTTATTAAAATCTTCAAGATTATGATTTCCAAAAACAAAATATAATGGTTTATTTATAGAAGAAATTATAAACTCGTAATATTTTAATGATAAATCTCCTGCTGCAATTACTAAATCAATATCCTTGAAATGATCTTTTATATGTTGGGAATATACTAGTCTATCTCTATCGTCTGAAATACATAAAATCTTCATTAAGCCCTCTTTCCCTCTATTTTACACTATTATTACTTATTTACATAGAAAAAAAGAAGCCCCCTTTTCTCTTACCATTTATTTAGTTATTATTTTTTTATGTTCAAAAACACATTGATTTGTATTCCATAAAGTTTCCTTTACTTTTAATGTGTAACCTAATTCTTTTGCTAAAGCTTTAAATGGATTAATACAATATATTTTACATGGCATTTTTATTCCTTGTTTTTTTGCTAAACTACACAATAAACAAGTTGAAGTTTTACTAGTAATTTGATTATCATCCTCTGATAAAGTCCAATAGGCACAAGCAAAAGTATTTGAAAAAGTATCATATAATTCTTTAATACTTTTTATTTGTAAATAGCTTAATTGTCCTTTTGCACTTATTTTTTGTAATGCTTCTTTTTCTAAAGTAACCTTTTCCAAAATATTATTATTATCATATTGTTTTAAAGCATCAATTAATGCTCCGACATAAAATAATTGCATTCTCTTTAATTCTTTTTCCATCTGTTTCTCCTAATATTAAACTATAAACAAATTTAAACAATAAACTCCTATTTATAAATAATGAAAAATCATCATTTTTATGCTTTTATACAAAAATAAAGAAAAACTAGACGATTACAATTTATTGTTGCATAATAAAATTATAAAAATGAGGAGCAAATGGAAAAAAAACATGATAGACCAGATTGGGTTCTTAACTTTAAGAAACCTATTGGAACAGAAATTAAACATATCAATGGACATTAGTATCTTTATGAAAGAAGTTCAACTTGGGACCCTAAAAAAGGGAAAGCTAAG
>CAZPTG010000073.1:6324-10356 GCA_964589355.1 uncultured Spirochaetaceae bacterium | reverse complement strand
ATTGCATAAATATTTGGCATTTTTTCTATTACCCCGCTATCTAATAATTCAACTAATCCTTTCATCACCCCAAGATATAAAGTCCCATTTCCAACAGGTATAAAAATATTATCAGGAATTCTTTTTAATTGCTCAAATACTTCATATATATAAGTTTTTGTTCCTTCATAGAAAAATGGATTATATACATGATTTGCATAATAAACACCATCTTTTTCAACTTTTAATCTACACACATCAGCACAATGATCTCTAGAGCCTTCAACTACATTAATTTTTGCTCCATGTGCTTTTATCATATCAATCTTCTTAGGAGAAGTCCCCTCAGGCACAAATATCTCACAATCAATATTTGCTTTTGCACAATATGCAGCCACACTATTTCCTGCATTACCACTACTATCTTGAACAACAGATTTTACTCCTATTGATTTACAATGAGAAATTAATATTGCAGCTCCCCTATCTTTGAAAGATAAGGTTGGCATAAAATAATCCATTTTTATCATTAGATTTTTATCAAAATTAATAATTGGAGTTAGTCCTTCACCTAATGTAATATCTTTATAAGAGGTATCATCTAAAGCAATAAAGTTCTTATATCTAAAAATATTCCACTCATTAGTATCAATTTTTTTTAAATCAAATTTTGGAACTTTATAATCTAGCTTCCAAAGCCCGCCACAATCACATTTTGCTTTTCTTGTAGCAACACTTTCTTTTTTTTTACATTTAGAACAAATAAAATCCATAATTAATTACTCTCCATTTCTGCTATAGCTTCAATTTCTATTAAAGCTCCATGATGTAATTCTCTTGTTGGTACAATTACTCTTGAAGGTTTATGATCTTTAAAAAAATTTGCATACATTTCATTTACTATATCCCAGTATGATATATCTGAAATATAAACTCTTGTTTGAACTATGCTATTTATAGTTAAATCAACTTTTTTCAAAATTAATTGTATGTTTTTTAAAACTTGTAGACATTGATTTTCTATATTCCCCTCAACAAATTTTCCACTTTTATAATCTATAGGTAGTTGACCAGATATATATACCATATTATTTGATATAACTGCTGGAGAATAATGCCCTTTTTTATTTGAATCAATATAAATATGTTTCACAAGCTACAACCTTTTTTCTAAGTTATAAACATCAACTCTTCTATGTTTTAATAAAGGGAGTTGTTCTCTAATTTTATCTACCATGGATAAATCTAAATCTTTTATCATAATTCTCTCTTTCTCTTCTAATTCTGAGACAACATCTCCCCATGGATTTATAATAATACTATGACCATAAGCTTTATAAGAAGCTTTATGATCTCTAGCAGGAGATGTTCCAATAGCAAATATTTGGTTATTTAAAGCTTGTGATTTAAACATAGTATTCCAATGTGCTGCTCCTGTTGTTAAATTAAAAGCTGCTGGTACAAATATTACTTTTGCACCTTCTAAGACCATTAATCTACTTAATTCGGGAAAACGAAAATCATAACATACACATAAACCCATTTTCCCAAATTCAGTATCAAAAGTAGTAATATTATTGCCAGGAGTTAAAGTTTCACTTTCTTTAAAATATTGTCCCCCTTTAATATCTATATCAAATAAATGCATTTTTCGATGCTTTGCAATTTGATTTCCTTTTCTATCAAAAACATAAGCCGTATTATAAACTCTCTGCTTATCATCAATTTCACTAATTGAACCAGCACTGAAATATACTCCATACTCTTTTGCTAAAGAAGAGCAAAAAGTGTAAATATCCCCACCCTCTTTTTCTGCATATTCTCTAAATGAATTAATATCATAAGGACAATCAAACATCTCGCCTAAACAAATAAAATCTACATTTTCATCTTTGATATCCTCTATAAATTTAACAACTCTTTTCTTTGTTTCTTCTTTATCAATTGATACTTTCATTTGGATCTGAGCTACTTTCATTTTCTTCTCCCCCTTATAATATCTAAATAACTATAGACAGTTACTTTATTCATATTCATTTTATTAGCAACTTTTTCAATACTACCTTTAGTTAAAAAAATTCCTTTTTTATCCATAAATCTAATCTTTTCGATCTTCTGATCCCGATTTAGAGTCTCTATATCACACTCTTTTAATATATTATCAATTAATGATGTAATCATTTTATCAACATGAACTTCTTCATTTTCAACTTCAAAATCACTATTTATTATATCATCACATTCATTACTAAAAAAAGTTGTTTCACTATTAGGTAGAAAAGATTTTAAATAATTTATTTGATTAGTAATCCTACTTGAATCAATATTTATACACATAGCTCCAATTAAATTATTATTTTCATCTCTTATTAAGAGAGTTGAAGATCTAACTAATACATTTAGTGAAGTTCTAAAATAATAATTACTAACAAAATCATTTTTTAAATCTTTAGATAATATAACTTGCTTTATTATATGATCAAAACTTTGATTAATTTTTCTATTTGTTACTACAGGATTTTCAACATGTACAACAGAATGCTCTGGCTTTTGCAAATCATGAAGAACTACTTCACACTCTTTTCCAATTGTTTCAACAATCATTTTTGAAATTGGGATATATGATTTTATAATTGGATTAATATTCATTTAACTCAATACCTCTATTGTAATTTTGCTCTACAAGCAATATCAATTTCATTGACAACATCTTTATCTTTTATTAAATAAGCTTTCTTATATAAATTACAAACTGGACATATATGATTTGGAATAATTAATACTTTATCACCTACATTTACACTTTTTGAAAAATCAATATTATTAATAATGGCATGTTCATCAAAAACTTTTTCAATATATGTATTAGAATACTCTATTAAAACACCTTTACCTTTTGTAGCACATATGCCTATTTTCCTCTCTTGCATAGTTAAGCCTTTGGCACCTACATCTAAAATAACTCTTGATGAAGTCGGTTTACTAATAACAGAAGCTAATACCTTTGCAGCACATCTATGTATATTATTTATTGCATTAGCCTGTGATACATCCATAAATACATAAGTTCCAACTCTTATTTCTGTTATACCATCTAAAATAGGAGCTTTATTAAATAAAGTTGGTGTAGAGCCATAGCTTACAATTTCACATTCCATTTTCATTTTCTTAGCAATTTTTGCAAATTCTAGTGTTCTTTTTTGTGCACCTATTGCAATATCAATACATTCTTGGATATTTTTTGCACTATAACTATTACCATCATGAGAAAAAATACCCTTAAATTTAATATTTGAACATTTCTTAATTTCATCTAATAAATTAATAAAATCATCATTTTTAATGATACCACTTCTATTCTCACCAACTTCAATTTCAACTAATACATCAACTATTACATCAAATAATTTAAATATTTCTTGAGCTTGAAGAACTTGTTCTATACAATCAACACCAAAAGATATCTTAACCTTCTTTGCTAAATTCGCAATTCTCTTAAATTTAATTTCACCGATAATCTCATTTGCTATAAATATATCATTGATATCATTATCAGCCATTACTTCAGCCTCTCCAATTTTAGCTACTGCTATTGCTATAGCCCCATATTGAATTTGCAATTTAGCAATATCTGGCATTTTATGAGTTTTTGTATGAGGTCTCAATGATACATTGTTTTCATTTGCATAAGATTGCATATACTCAATATTACTTATCATAATATCTTTATCTATTAATAAAGCAGGAGTATCTAATTCATTATAATCCATAAAAGCTCCTTATTTTTATATAGAAAATTATAATATAATTTTTTATACACAGTCAATATAATTTTTTATATAAAGAAAATAAAAACAAGCTCAATTAATTTGAACCTGTTTATATAATTAAATATTAAGCAATTATTACAAGGGATAATGCCATTACAAACATTCCTGCAATTACACCTCCAATTGCAAAATGGTGTTCTCCATATTCTTCAGCAGTTGGTAATAATTCATCTAAAGAAATGTATACCATAATACCTGCAACAGAGGCAAAGACAACACCAAA
>CAZPTG010000073.1:0-6314 GCA_964589355.1 uncultured Spirochaetaceae bacterium | reverse complement strand
CCAAAAGTAATATCATTAAACAATTCTCTTAAAATAAAAAATCCAATCAAAGCTCCAACAGGTTCACTAAGACCTGATAACAGAGATAACCAAAATGCTTTTCTTTTACTTTTTGTTGCATAATAAATTGGTGCTGAAACTGCAACACCTTCTGGAATATTATGTATTGCAATAGCTATTGCAATACTAACACCTAAAGCAGGATCAGATAGAGCTCCCATAAAAGTAGCCAAACCTTCTGGAAAGTTATGAATTGCAATCGCAAGAGCACTAAAAAGCCCCATTCTCATTAATTTTCGATCATGATGAGTTGTATCTTCATAAGCTTTTGCAGGATCAAAATGCATTTCATGAGGATTTTCATAACTTGGTATCAATTCATCAATTAAAGCAATTATAGCGATACCTAAAAAAAAGGATGCCAACGTTGCCCAATAACCAACTTTAGCACCAAGAGCACCCTCAAGTGCATCTTTTGCTTTCACAAAAATTTCTATCATAGAAACATATAGCATAACACCTGCAGAAAAGCCTAAAGATGTTGCAAGAAATCTTGGATTAAATTTCTTTGAAAAAAATGACATCAAAGAACCAATTCCAGTAGCAAGCCCGGCAAAAATAGTAAGACCAAAAGCAAAAAGTACATTATTAATATCCATAATATCATTATAAAAACAATTATAAATTGATTGCAAGAAAAAAAAATAAAAAAACAAGCTACACCCTAAAATAGATTGCAACTTGCTTAATTTATATATATTTCTATTTAAAAATTAGCCTACATCGCCATTTTTATACACTTTTGCACATAAAGCTTTATCATCATCACTTTGTATTGCTTTTCCATCAACTTTTACAACGCCATCTTCAGTATACATTGGCATTGCAAAGAATTTAGATCCTTTAACATAGCATCTTGGTGATTGAGGATGAGATGTTCCTTTTGGTAAAAGAGTAGTTCCCACTTCAAACTCATCAGCAAAAATAACTTCACAAGTTGAATGATCTTCATCACCCTTTTCACTTGCAGCTAACAACATCCCTCTAGATTTAACTCCTCTAAATTTAGCTGGCTTTAAGTTTCTTACAAGAACGATATTTTTATTTAATAATTCCTCAGCACTATAATATGGAACAATTGAGGAGACAATAGTTCTATCATCATCTTCATCGCCAGTATCTAATTTCAAGATATAAAGTTTATCACCTTCTGGGTGTTTTTCAACCTCAACAATCTTTGATACCACTAAATCAACTCGTGAAGCAAATTCATCACCTACGCTTAAGCTATCTTTATTTTCTTCCATTTTCTTTTCTCCTTCCTTCTTCTCTCTATCTGCTTGAGAGCCACTAAATTTATCTCTAAATTCTTCGATTTTAGAATCCTCAAGTTTTGAGAATAATAATTCGATTTCACCTATTTCATTAATACCATCACTAAAGTTTCCTAAATTAGACCAATTAGCATTTTCACACTTTACAAACTTTAGAATTTTTTTACTTGTTTGAGGCATATATGGTTCTACTAATATACCTAAATCTCTAATGAGATAAACAAGTGTTCTTAATAATTTAGCAGCACTTTTTGGATCTTCTTTTCTCGTTCTCCAAGGCTCCCCATCTTGAAAAGCTTTATTACCAATAGAGGATAAGAAGAAAATATTTCTAAGTGCTTCTCTTTCATTAGCTTTTTCTAACAATGAATCGATAAACTTTTCTTTTTCATGAATTTCTTCTAACAAGTTTTCATCTAACTCACCTTCAATAATTTTACCATCATAAAATCTTTTGATAAAAGATAAAGTCCTATTTACGAGATTAGATAAATTACCTATTAATTCTCCATTAACCTTTTCTTGAAAATCAGACCATGAGAACATAACATCAGATTTTTCAGGCCTATTGTAGAACATATAGAAACGCCAAACATCACTTGGAATATTTGTATCCATTACATCATTGCCAAAAATACCAATCCCTAGACTCTTTGAGAATTTACCACCCTCATAATTCAAATATTCAGTAGAGCTCATATGATGAAGCATAGTCCAATTTTCTCCAGTTGCTAATAAAGAAGCTGGGAATATAACAGTGTGGAAAGGAATATTATCTTTACCAATAAATTGGAATAACTCAGTATCATCAGGGCTTTGCCACCATCTCTTATAATCTTCAACAGCTTCAGCAGATATTGATATATAACCAATTGGTGCATCAAACCATACATAGAATACTTTATTTTCAAAGCCTTCTTTTGGAACTGGAATGCCCCATTTTAAATCTCTTGTAATAGCTCTTTCTTTCAAACCATCTCTTATCCAACTTTTAGTTACTTGAACTGCGTTTTTAGCCCAAAACCCATTTACAGAAGCTTCATTAATCCATTTTTCTAAAAGGGGTAACACTTTAGGTAAATCAATATATAGATGTTTTGTTTTTTTCAATTCAGGTGTAGTTAAACAAACACTACAATGAGGTTCAATCAATTCTGTAGGTTCTAAAAGAGTAGAACAACTATCACATTGATCACCTTTTGCATTTTCGCTACCACAATGAGGACATGTACCTAATACAAATCTATCTGCTAAAAATCTATCACATTTTGGGCAATAGAGTTGTTCTATCTCACCTTCTCTAATATAACCAGCTTCATCAACTTTTTTAAAAATATGTTGTACAATTTGAGTTTGTTTTTCAGTACTAGTTCTTCCAAAATAGTCAAAATCTATATCAAACCATTTATAAATATCTTTATGAATTTCATGAAAATGATCACATAATTCTCTGGGGGTAACACCTTGTTGTAAAGCTCTAGTTTCAGTAGCTGTACCATATTCGTCTGTACCACAAACATATAAAGTTTCATATCCTTTAGATCTACAAAATCTTGCAAATACATCTGCAGATAATACTTGAGTTAAATTCCCTAAGTGTGGGATGTTATTTACATAAGGTAGTGCAGCAGTTATAAGTCTTTTCTTCTTCATTAAACAAACCTCCAGGTTCTTAAAAAAATACAATATTTTTATTTTTCGCTTTTGCTATAATATAATTGAAATAACAAATTTTCAACCTATATATATATTATTTAATCTTTTAAATTTAAAATATCAATTGAAATAAGCACTAAAAAAATTACATACTTTTTTAATTTAATAGCTTTTTAAGATAATCCTTTAAAAAAAGCTTAGCCTTATATATATAGAAATATAAATAAATAAATAATTAAACTAATAAATATATGCTAAAATTTTAACATATTTTTTCTTATTAAATACAACTAAAGTTTTAAAACCTTTGAGTGTATAATAATTTAAAATGATTGTCTTTTTAATTAACTTATCATCTATTAAATTTTTCAACAAAAGGTGAAGCTCCCTTATCAAAATATTCATCTTTTTTCAAAATTTTATCCTTTTTATAATTAAAATTAAGTATTATTTCAAAATTACTTGACCTACACTACAAAACATAGTTACATTTGAAATATATAAGAGCATAATGCAATGCTCTTGAGGAGAAAAAATGGATCAAGAACCTTTTAAACCAGCTAACAAAAAATTGAACATTAGTCCAAAATTGGTTATTGGGCTTTTAGTTGCTATTATTGTTCTTGCTTCAGCTATGTCTAGTTTTTTTGTAGTAGACCAAACTGAACAAGCTGTTGTAACAAGATTCGGTAGATATAGTAGAACTGTTGGACCAGGATTACAAACTAAAATTCCACTTGGAATTGAAAAAGCATATAATGTTCCAACACAAGTTGTACAAACAATGACTTTTGGATACAGAAGCACAATTAACACTAGCCCTTTAATTGCTAGTACAGATTATCCTTCTGAATCAATTATGCTAACAGGGGACTTAAATATCATCGATTTAGAGTGGATTGTGCAATATCAAATTAGCAGGCCCGAACAATGGTTATTTAATGTTAACGAAAGAGAAAAAACAATTAGAGATATTAGTCAAAGTGTAATGAACCAACAAGTTGGAGATTTACCAATACTTTCAGTTATGACTAGTGAAAGAACCAATATTGAAATTTCAGCACAGGATGAATTACAAAAAATATTAGATTCTTATGGATTAGGTATAAAAATAGTTACTGTAAAACTTCAAAATATTGTACCTCCTGTAGGTGATGTACAAAATGCCTTTGAAGATGTTAACAAAGCTATTCAAGATATGAATAGATATATTAACGAAGGTAAAGAGCAATACAACTCTATTATCCCTAAAGCACAAGGTGAAGCAAAACAAGAAATACAAATTGCAGAAGGTTATGCTAAAGAGAGAGTTAATAATGCAAAAGGTGATATCGCTAGATTTAACAGTATGAGAGAAACATACGAACTAAGCAAAGAAATCACAGCTGATCGTCTATATATAGAAACCATGGAAGAAATTATTAATAATAGCGAAGGTAATTTAACTCTTATTGATAAAGATTTAGAAAACTTTTTACCAATTTCACAAATTCAAAACGCTAGCAATACAGTGGTAGCCCCTAGTACAACAGGAGGGATAAAATAATGAAAAAATTTGTAACAACTCTAGTTGTAATACTAGCACTTTTAATTGTATTTATTTTATTAGGACCTTTCTACACTATAAGTGAAGGGGAACAATCAGTTGTAACAAGATTTGGTAAAATCATTGAAACTGAAGATACTGCAGGACTTAAATTTAAAGTACCATTTATTGATAATGTATTAGTTTATCCTAAAAAAGTTTTATCTTGGGATGGTGAAGCTCAAAGAATTCCAACAAAAGAAAACCAATTTATTTGGGTAGATACTACTGCTAGATGGAAAATTAAAGATTCTGCTAAATACTATGAAACTGTAAATACTTTAGGAAATGGTATATCAAGACTTAATGATATATTAGATTCTACTGTTAGAACAATAATATCTGAAAATTCATTAAATGAAGCTGTAAGAAATACTAACCAAATTAACAATATTGAAATTGAGGAAAATGTTCAAACTCTTGATAATTTACAAGATGCTGAAAATTTAAGAAACTTAACTAAAACAAATACTCTTCAAGAATCAATTAATATTGGACGTGAAGGTTTATCCTCTAAAATGTATGAACAAGCTAACTCATTTACAGATGCCTATGGAATTGAACTGATTGATATTGTTATTCGTCAAATCAGATACAGTGATGATTTAACTCAAAGTGTTTATCAAAGAATGATAAAAGAGAGAAATCAAATTGCAGAAGCTTATAGATCATATGGGCAAGGTCAATTAGCACAATGGAGAGGTAAAACTGAAAGTGAACAAAAAAATATTATCTCATCAGCTTATGCTAAAAGTGAAGAAATAAAAGGTGTCGCTGATGCTGAAGCAGCTGAAATCTATGCAAAAGCATATGAAGCTGACCCCTATTTCTTTAAACTTTGGAGAACACTTGAATCCTATAAGAAAACAATTCCTAATGTAAATAAAGTACTTACTACAGATATGGAATATTTTGGATTATTATATGGAGTAGAACCTGAAAAATAAAAATAATATTTTTATTTAATAATTTATTATATACTTGGATGCATTAATTTGTATCCAAGTTTTTTTTGTATATATATTTAATAATTAATTTATAAATATAACATTATTGAATATTTATTATATCAATAATATATTTTTTTGTATATATATTGATAAATACTTGATTGTTATGAATATTTATTGTATAAATATGCTAAATATCAACATGGAGGATATAAATGTTAAAAGTTGGTGTAGTTGGTGCAAGTGGATATTCAGGTGCTAAACTAGTACAATTATTATTAAATCACAAAGAAGTAGAAATAGTATATTTAGGCTCAAAAAGCAACTCAGGCCTTTCTCTAAGTGACATATATAAAAATTTTTCTCCACTAGATAATCTTTTATTAAAAAATGATTCTTTATTAGAAGTAAGTAAAATATGTGATGTTGTTTTTCTTGCACTTCCTTCAAAAATTGCAAAAGATATAATAAATGAAGAAATATTAGAGAATACGCTAATAATTGATTTAGGAGCAGATTTCAGACTTGAAAACAGCGAAGTTTATCAAACATGGTATAAAGCAAGTGCTGCAAATGAAAAAATATTAAATAAAGCTATGTATGGCTTAACTGACATATATAAAGACAATATTAAACAAACTAAGTTAATTGCAAATCCAGGATGTTATACAACTTGTTCAATCCTAACACTTGCACCATTAGTTAAATATAATCTAATTGATACAAATTCAATCATAATTGATGCTAAAAGCGGTGTAAGTGGAGCAGGAAAAAGTTTAAATTTTAACT
>CAZPTG010000072.1:0-10394 GCA_964589355.1 uncultured Spirochaetaceae bacterium | reverse complement strand
CAATATTAGAATTAGAAGATGCTTATGAAAAATATAGAGATGATGAGTCTTTTAATAATGAGTTACATTATTTATTAAATGAATATGCAAATAGACCTTCAAGACTTTATTATGCTAAGCATATGAGTAAAGATTTAGGAGGAGCTAAAATATATTTAAAGAGAGAAGATTTAAATCATACTGGAGCTCATAAAATTAATAATGTAATAGGTCAATGTTTACTTGCAAAGAAAATGGGCAAAACAAGAGTTATTGCGGAAACTGGAGCCGGTCAACATGGTCTTGCAACAGCAACAATTGCAGCTTTAATGAATCTTGAATGTGAAATTTTCATGGGAGAAGAAGACATTATTAGACAATCACTCAATGTTTATAAGATGAGATTGCTTGGTGCAAAAGTAAATAGTGTTAAAACAGGTACTTCTACTTTAAAAGATGCTGTATCTCAAACAATGAGAGAATGGACAAATAGGATTAGTGATACACATTATGTACTAGGTAGTGTAATGGGGCCTCATCCATTTCCAACAATTGTAAGAGATTTTCAAGCAATAATATCGAAAGAAATAAAGAAACAAATTATTGAAAAAGAAGGTAAACTTCCTGATACAGTATTAGCTTGTGTAGGGGGAGGTTCAAATGCAATCGGTGCTTTTTATGATTTTATTGAAGATAAAGATGTAGAATTAATTGGAGTTGAAGCAGCGGGATTAGGTGTAGATACAAATAAAACAGCTGCCACTCTTTCAGTTGGTAAATTAGGTATTTTTCATGGTATGAAAAGTTATTTTTGCCAAGATGATTATGGACAAATTAATCCAGTTTATTCAATTTCTGCTGGTTTAGATTATCCTGGGATTGGTCCTGAGCATGCTTATTTGAAAGATATTAACCGTGCAAAATATTATCCTATTACAGATGATGAGGCAGTTGAAGCTTTTGAATATTTATCAAGAATAGAGGGAATTATTCCAGCAATAGAGAGCGCTCATGCAATAGCTTATGCTATGCAATTAGCTCCTAAGATGAATAAAAATCAAACAGTAGTTGTAAATCTTTCTGGTAGAGGCGATAAGGATTGTCTCTCAATAGCAAAGTATAGAGGAGAGATAATTAATGAATAAGATTAGAGATGTATTTAACAATAAAAAAGCTTTTATTCCCTTTATTAGTGTGGGTGATCCAGATATAAAAACTAGTGAAAATATAATTTATGCATTAGAAGAGGCGGGGTGTGATTTAATAGAACTTGGAATTCCTTTCTCTGATCCAACAGCTGAAGGTCCAGTTATAATGAGAGCTAGTGAAAGAGCATTGTTAAATAAAATAACAAGTGATGATGTATTTGAACTTGTAAAAAAAGTGAGGAAAACTTGTCAAATACCTTTAGCCATTATGACTTATGCAAATGTAATTTATAGTTATGGAATTGAAGAATTTGCAAAAAAAGCTCACGAAGTTAAAATAGATGCATTAATTCTTGCTGATGTTCCTTTTGAAGAAAAAGATGAATTTGAAAAAATATTTTTATCATACGATATTTATTTAATATCTATGATAGCTCCTACTTCAAAAGATAGAGTTGAAATGATTGCAAAAAATGCAAAAGGTTTTCTTTATTGCGTATCTTCATTAGGTGTTACAGGAGTGCGAAATGATTTTAGTGATAATTTAGAGTCTTTAATTAAAACTGTTAAAAAAGTTAATCCTGATCTACCTTGTGCAATTGGATTTGGTATTAGTAGTTCAAAACAAGCAAGAAGATTTAAAAAAATTTCTGATGGTGTAATTATAGGATCTGCAATAGTTAAAATAATTGAAAAATATGGTAGAAATAGCTCAACAGAAGTGAAGAAATTTGCAATTGATATAAAAAATAGTATTTCAAATCTTTAACTTTATTAGATTATTTTGTTTGTTTGTTTATTTCTCTTGAAAAAAATCTTTTTTAATAATTGTATATAATACCATGAAATATTATTAAATTTATGTTATTAATACTTACATTAAAAATATACTTTAAAGGTTTTATATATGGTTGATAAAGATAAAGCAATGAAAGCTATTGAAATGTTTCTTCAAGCAATTGGTGAAGATATTAATAGAGAAGGACTAAAAGATACTCCACAAAGAGTTTCGAGAATGTATGAAGAGCTTACAAGTGGATATTCTTTAGACGCTAAAGAACCTTTGTCTAAGGTTTTTGAAGTAGATAATAGTGATTTAGTTTTAGTTAAAGATATTAATTTTCATTCCCTGTGTGAGCATCATATGTTACCTTTTATGGGGAAAATACATATAGCCTATATTCCTAATGGGAAAGTTGTAGGCTTGAGTAAATTAGCAAGAACTGTAGAAGTTTTTGCTAGAAGATTACAGCTTCAAGAAAGATTAACTAATCAAATTGCAGATAGTATTTATGAAAATTTGCAAGCAAAAGGTGTTTTTGTCATAGTTAGTGCTGAACATACTTGTATGAGTATGAGAGGTATAAAGAAAATAGGGGCAAAAACAACATCTTATTCTTCAAAAGGAATTTTTAAAGAAAATTATCAATTGCAAAAAAATGTATTGGATTTGATTAAAAATGGATAGATTAAATTTAATAATTAAAAATGTAGAGTTTGTAACAAATTATAAAATAATTGAATCATTTGAAGTTGATAGAGAATTTTGTAAACATGATTTAACTCATTTTTTAGATGTTGCTAGAATTATGTACATTATAAACCTTGAGGAAAAATTAAATTTAAAAAAAGATATTATTTATGCAACGGCTCTCTTACATGATATAGGAAGATCTTTAGAGTATCGTGAAAATATTAATCATAATATAGGTGCTAGAGAGATATCTATTAATATTTTGAAAGATTCTAATTATAATAGTGAGGAAATATCTCAAATTATTAATGCTATAATATCTCATAATAGTAGAGATAATATTGTTTTAAATAATCTTTTAAGAAAAGCTGATAAATTATCTAGAAATTGTTTTATGTGCAAAAGTTATAAAAAATGTAAATGGAGTGAAGCTAAAAAGAATAAGGAAATAATATTGTGATAATAAAAAACCGAGAATTTGATTTTAAAAATAATGTTTATATTATGGGAATATTAAATGTAACTCCAGATTCTTTTTCAGATGGTGGGAAGTTCAATTCTCTTGATAGTGCATTATTTCATACTGAGAAAATGATTAAAGAAGGTGTTGATATTGTTGATGTAGGTGGAGAATCTACAAGACCTAATCATATAAAGATATCAAATCTAGAAGAAATTGATAGAGTATATTCTGTAATTGAAAAAATTAGAGAAAATTTTGATATTCCTATATCTCTTGATAGTTATAAAAGTAAAGTATTAAAAGCAAATATAAATCACATTGATATGATCAATGATGTATGGGGCTTAAAATATGATAGTGATATGGCTAGTATTGTTGCAAAATCTTCTCTTCCTTATTGTTTGATGCATAACAGATCAAAAAATGATTATAATAATTTTTTTGATGATTTGATTGATGATATTAAATCTAGTTTAAAAATTGCTAAAAAAAATAATATAGATGATGATAAAATAATTATCGATGGAGGAGTTGGATTTCAAAAAAATTATAATCAAAATTTAGAAGTAATTAATAAAACAGACAAATTATTACAATTGGGTTATCCTGTGCTAGTAGGAACTTCAAGAAAATCTGTAATTGGTTATGTTTTAGATAAAAAAAAAGCTAGTGATAGATTATATGGTACTTTAGCAACAACAGCTATTGCTGTTTCTAAGGGAGCAAGTTTAATTAGAGTTCATGATATATGTGAAAATTATGATGTGATTAAAATGACTAAATCAATTATTGGAGAAAGCAAATGGATAAAATAAGATTAAAGGGTTTAGAGTTTTTTGCATATCATGGTGTATTTGAAAAAGAAAAAGTAGATGGCCAATACTTTAGTGTTGATTGTGATATTTTTTTAGATACTTCTATTTGTAATTGTGATTTAGAAAAAACTGTTCACTATGGAAATCTTGCAACAGATATTATTGATTTTTGTACTAAAAATCAATTTGAACTTCTTGAAACTTTATCTAATAAAGCTTGCAAATATCTTCTATTAAAATATAGTTTAATTAAAAAAATAATATTTACGATTCATAAACCAAATGCACCAATTCCAATTAAAGTAGAAGATGTTTCTCTAACAATTGAAAGGTCTGTTAATACCGCTTATCTAGCTATAGGATCTAATTTAGGTGATAGAAAAAGTTATTTAGATTTGGTTATATCAGAGATAAAAAAAAGTGATTGTATTTATGAGATTTCAAAATCTTCATATTTAGAAACTGAACCTTATGGAGTTATAGATCAACCAAAATTTTTGAATGCAGTTTTAAAAATAGAAACTATTTTAACACCATATCAATTATTAGAGTTTACTCAAAGTTTAGAAAAAAAAGCAAATAGAGTGAAAAAACGTCATTGGGGAGAGAGAACTTTAGATGTGGATATTTTATTTTATTCAGATATAGAAATCTTTGAAAAAGATTTGATTATTCCACATCCAGAAATTGCTTTAAGAGATTTTGTTTTAACCCCTTTTTGTGAAATTGATCCATATTTTATTCATCCTGTGAAAAAGAAGAATATAAAAGAGTTGTTGTTTGATTTAAATAATTCAAAATAGTTTTATTTAGTTAAAGATTTTTTCTACATCTTCATTTATTTTTATATCTGAATTTTCCATTATAGGAGCATTGATATCATTATTTATGCTAATTATTTTTTTTGATTTTTTTACACCTTCAAAAAAAGCAGGTGCTCCTGATAATCCTATACAAATTAATAAATTTGGTTTTATTTGTTTATTAGAAACACCTACCATATTTTCTAAAGGTATAAAATTATTCATAGCAGCTTGTCTAGTTCCAACTATTATAAGATTATTATTCTTTGCAAAATCTTCAATAGCTTTTAGATTTTTTCTATTTTTAATTCCAATTCCAATTGCAATTACAACTTTTTCATTTTTGATATTATCTATAGAATATATTTTCTTTTTTTCTATAATCGTAGTGTGATTAGAAAATTCTTTTTCAAGTTTCAACTTATCAATTAAATAAGTTGAAATTTCACCTTGCTTATTTACAAGTGAAAGAATTTTATTTAATAATTCTTTATTTCCACACAAAGAAAGGATTTTTTGATTATTTCGATTTAATAAAGAGTTTTGATCTAATTTTATATCACTAACTAAATTCTCTGCATAAATTTTTCTCTTTATATTTATTTCATTATTATTTAAACTAATATCAATAGAATTTAAAAACAGTTTGTTGTTATCTTTTATATTCCATTTAATAAATTCATTGTAATAATGATTGTCATTGAAGCAAAAATATATATTTATATCATTGCATTTAAATATATATATATTATCAATGCAATAATATTTTAATAATGAATTATTGCCTAAAGATTCTTTTTTTGAATCTTTAATAAAGGTTTCTAAGTATTTTATAGTCTTATTTGGTGAATTGTGTTTAAAATAGATCCCATTTCTTGATTGGTTTTCTCTTGAGCAATTTTCATCATAGACTTTTAGTTTGGAATCTTTATCTTCATTTTTTAAAGAAATAACTTCGATTGATTTCTTTTTTCCTTTTATTTTCTGTTTTAAGCTAGGAATTTGTAAAAACATTTGAGGCACATCACTAACTAATCCTAAAAAAGGGAATTTTATTTCTTCTCTTATTATTTCGTTATTTTCTATATAAGTGACTTCAGCGCAATAAGCACTATTGCATTTGTGGATTGCTATAACATTGTTTATTACATTATAATATAGTTTATTTGCAACTTTATATCCTGTTAATCCGCTTGAATTTAGCATTCCCCTTTTGCCCGCAAGAATTATATCAAATTCTTCAAGATCTTTTAAAAGAGTATAAATATCATCACTTATAATATCAGAATTAATTAGTAGAGGATTTTCTCTCTCTATTCTAATTATGTTATCAATATTATATGAATAAAAAGTTTTAAGATAATAATCTATATTAGAATTATTAACAGATAAAAGCGTAATATTTGTGTTTATATCATTTTTAATTTCACTTTTATATCTCAACAGCATCTCTAATATAATATCATTATAAATATCATAAGTTTTAGGGATATAATTAGTATCTAAACTATTAATATTGTTTATATTCCACTCATTTTTTGATAATTGTTCAATATTTGGGACTATGTTTATTAATGCAGCAATCTTCATCTGTATTTATTACCTAAGTATTTTTAATAAATATGGTATCAAATAAGATTTGATACCATATTAATATTATTGATTTTTATTCAACTGGGAATAAAGTTCCTGGATTCATAATGTTGTTTGGATCATAAGTCTCTTTTAGTTTTTTTAGAATAGGATAAGAAGATCCATGTTCTTCTTTTATCCATGGGACTCTATATTTACCAACACCATGATGATGTACAATTGAACCACCATGTTTTAAAGTTTCTTCAACAATTATTTTGTTAATTGGATTGTGATATTTATTTATTTCATCTTCTGCAGCACAATTTACAACATTGTAATAATACATAAAATAAAGGTTTGTTCCATTTAAATAACTATGAGAGGAGTGTCCGCCTACCATAGTAATATCTGGAATTTCTTTATGTATTCTATCAATTACAGTTTCATAGATTGAATGAATGTCACTCCAAAGTGATGAAATTTCTGTAGTAAATCCTACATTATTTGTTTTTTCTATCAACTCATATTCTTCACTAATTTTAGAAGGTGTCCAATTTAAGCCTGCATACCAAGTTTCAATATATTTTTCGTCTACTCTTTTGTAAGTTTTAAATTTAGATACTATTTCTTCTATTGCTTCACCTGTAGCTTTTGTAATACTTTTGTGACCTTCAACCATAAATATTAATACAGGTTTTCCTTCGCAGAAATGTGAAAAATAGTATTCACCATCTTCTGTATCATATAATCTAGCGAAAGAAGGTTTTAACCCTTGAACCATTACTTCTCTTAATATTTCAAATCCCATTTTCATATCATCAATTAACCAACTATAAAAATGATTGTTTTCAGGGGTATATTTAAATATTTTTACACTAGCTTGAGTTACATAACAAAGAGCTCCCTCATTACCAATAATTATATGTCTAGTATCAACTCCAGTGGCTCTTCTTGATTGGTTTTTTATATTTGCAAGAGTTCCATCAGGGAATGCTGCTTCAACTCCAATTACCATATCTTCTATTGCACCATAAAGTGTTGAAAATTGTCCAATACTTCTAGTTGCTACTAATCCACCAATACCTGCAAGTGGTTTTGACTGTGGAGAGTGACCTGTTGTGTATCCTTTTTTTCTTAATTCATTTTCTAGATATTCAAGATTAACACCACATTGAGCACTTACATACATATCAGTTTCATTGATTTCAATTATTTTGTCCATTTTTGAACCATCAATTACGATAGAATCTTCTACTCTACACTCAAGTCCTCCCTCAATTGAAGATCCTCCAGTTCTAGGTATTACTGCAATTTTGTTTTCATTACAAAATTTTAATA
Organism: uncultured Spirochaetaceae bacterium; assembly: GCA_964589355.1. Classification (GTDB taxonomy): domain Bacteria; phylum Spirochaetota; class Spirochaetia; order Sphaerochaetales; family Sphaerochaetaceae; genus Pleomorphochaeta. The sequence continues at coordinate 2,799 of CAZPTG010000072.1, read as the reverse complement.
TTTGAGCAATCTGTTTTGCACTTTCAGGGTATATTAGAGCAGAAGGTAGAGGAGCGTTATATATACCATTAATAAATTGATATTTTTTAAATCTATCTACACTATTTTCTTTCATAACCTCAATATCTGTTACAATATTTTCAATGTTAAGAATTTTTTCTAAATTTGATATTATTTCTTTTTTATTCATCTTTGTTCCTGTAAATTTTTAATTTGTTCTATGAAAAAATTTCATATGTTCTCTCTAAGAGAGGGTCAGTATAATTTGTAACATCTTTATATACTTTTAAAAGTTGTTTATATGTTTGTGCATTTTCGGGATTTGGTTCAAATACATCTTTCACTTGGACCATATTTTCTACAGCTTCTTCAAAAGAAGAATATGCATTAACAGCTACAGCTGCGCAAATAGCAGAACCTAAACCTGCAGCTCCATTTACTGTATTCCTAACTGTTTTTAAATTAAAAACATCACTGAAAATTTGCATAAATATATTACTATTTGATCCCCCACCTGAAACAATTATTGTTTTAGCTTCTGTATCTAATTCTTTGAGCATATCATCAACTTTGTATTTTAAAGTTAAAGCAATAGATTCTAAAATAGATCTATACATATGAGCTCTTGAATGTCTTCCATCAAAACCTATCATCATACCTTTTTTATATAATTTATCAGTTGGGGCTAACCAATCAGGGATTGTAATTAGGCCATCTGATCCAGCTGGAACATTTGTTGCTTCAATATCTAAATATTGTTCTGCAGACATTTTCATTTTTTTAGCTTTTTCTACATAGCTATCACCTAAAACATCTTTAAACCAACTAACTGTCCACATTCCACGACGGATACCATCACTTTCATATAGATATTTATTTGGTTCACATGCAAAATTTGACCAAAAACTTTTAGTTCCTTTAGGATTTCCATTTCCTTCCATCATAGCTGCTATATATGTTCCTAGAGAAATTACTACAGTCTCATCTCCAGTACAGCCAACGCCAAGACCTTCAACTGCTTTATCATTTGCACTTGCGACAACAGCAATTCCTTTTGGTAAACTTGTTTCTTTTGAAGCTTTTTCTGTTATATATCCTAGAATATCTCCTGGCATAACTAATTCAGGTAGCATTTCTCTAGAAAACCCAAAAGAATCAAATTCTTTTCCAGGTGAAAGCCAATCCCATTTGTCTGTATCAATTGGCCACATCCCTTGATAATTAGCAGCTGTATCTTTAAAATTGCCAGTTAATCTGTGAGTGATATATCCAGAGGAGGCACTTGCATATTTTACTTTTGGATTAGTGTTTTCATAAGGTTTTGAAACTCTTATATCCATCCAACTCATTCCAGGTTGAGCAAGAGTTCCATCTTCTCTCATATAAGCTCTACAAAATCTAATTGTACAAAGGCCAATACCTATAATATTTTCAGTATTACCTTTAAATTTGCTCATGCATTTTTTGCTTGCAATACAAATAGCGCTCCACCAATCATCATCAGGATGTTCTACTATCCCAGGTTTTGGCATATCATATGATTTAAGAGGTTCTTTGCCTTCACAGACAACATTACCTTTTAAATCAAAAATCATTATTTTACAACTTTGAGAACCCTCATCGATTCCAATAATATATTTTTCACTCATAAATTTTCCTATCTTACTAAATATCCACCATCAACTGTTAATAATGTGCCTGTTACATAATCTGATGCTTTACTAGCTAAAAATACACAAGCTCCCATTAAATCTTGTCTTTCACCCCAACGATTTGAAGGAATATGATCTAAAACTTTTTTGTTTGTTTCAGGATTGCTTCTAGTTCCTTTTGTTATATCTGTTGCAAAATATCCAGGAGCAATTCCTGTAACTTGAATGTTATATTTTCCAAGTTCATCTGCATATGATTTAGTAAAACCTGCTAGACCATGTTTCATTGCAGCATAAGCTGGAGAACCTAATCCACCAAGAAAAGAAAATAATGAGCAAATATTAATAATTTTACCACTATTTTGTTTAATCATATATTTTGCTGCTGCATGACTTAACTCAAAAGCTGCTGTAAGATTAACTGCAATCATTGGATCCCATTGTTTTCTGCCGAAATCTTGTACATCTGCAACTAAGCCAATGCCTGCACAGTTAAGTAGAATGTCGATTGATCCAAAAGCTGCAACACAAGAATCTACAAGTTCATCACATATACCATCTTTAGTTATATCTGCTCTTTGGTATTTATATTTAACTCCTGCTTCTTCAATAAGTTTTTGTGTTGTTCCATCATCATCAGCATAACTAACAACAAAAATATTTGCTCCAGCTTTTGCAAGAGCTAGTGCAAATGCCTGACCTAATCCACTATTACCGCCAGTAACTAAAGCGTTTTTACCTTTGAGTGAAAAGAAATCCATATTAAAATTATTAATATCATAATTATTCATAATTATTATCCGCCAGAATAAAAAATTTGAGATAAAAAAAAGTGACTTTTATAGACCTTTAGCAGATAAGAATCTGTTAAGATATATAAAAGTCACTTCTCTAATCTCTTGTAACTTTGCAAAGTATAGCATTGTAAAAAAAAGCTGTCAAATCGTTTTTTTTCTATAATTTATATAAATTAATTGATTCATTTCAAAAATTTATTGCAATTTTTATCATTTGTTTTAATTTTTATATAAAAAAATTAATATTTTGATAAGTTTATTTTAATCCTTATTTTTTTGTTTTAAAAGAGCTTAACTATTAATAAAAATGTATTAAAAAATAAAAAGTAGATGTATAATTAAAAAAAATT
>CAZPTG010000071.1:0-10469 GCA_964589355.1 uncultured Spirochaetaceae bacterium | reverse complement strand
AAATTAATATATTTAAGAAAAAATTATGGGTTTTTTTATACAACTAATAGTTTCAAACAATGTATCAAAATTACCACCTTTTTTATAAAAGACAGCAGGAGTTAAATAAGGTGTTTCTATTTCATATACGCCACCTTCATATTCTTTTCTATTAAAAATATGAATCCAATTATCATTAGGAAGAACAACTTTTCTTTTAAAACTATTTTCTCGTATTTGAGGTGCTACTAAAATTTCATCTCCTAGAAGGTACTGATCTTTGATATCATAAAATGATTCATTTTCATAATGGAAAAACAAAGGTCTTTGTATAGGTATACCTTCTTCATGATTTATTTGATTTAAATAATCGAGATAATCAAATAATTGATTGTGCACTTTAACAAGATAAGCAAAAGCTTTAATTGAATTTTCATCTTCCATAAGTTGATGGTTTATCTCAGGTCTATTACCCTCATGAGTTCTCATAAATGGAGTAAAAACAGCCATCTCTGCCCACCTAATTAACAATTCTTGAGTTCTTTTTAAAGAAAATAAAGTGGTATATCCTCCAATATCGCTATGATGCAAGCCCATAGCACACATAGAAAGAGATAATGCTGATGTAATTACACTAGGGAGCCCATCATCTTCACTATAATCAACATTTTGATCCCCCGCCCAAATAAGTTTACAATATTTTTGGCTCATCGCATTTCCGGCTCTCATAAAAAAAACTAAATCATCACGTTGAGATTCTTTACAAGCTTGCCAATTTAATTTTGCCCACAATCCTGGCCATCTATTATGTTCAACAAGAGCATCACCATTTTTTAAATAACAATCAGTTGGTAAATATTCGCCAAAATCAGCCATCCATCCTGATAGCCCAAAATTAATAAGATTTTCTTTAATTACTTCTTTATACCAATTATAAGCATCATTAATAGTAAAATCGATTATTCCACAATTAAACTCGCCAAAATCAACAAAATAATTATCTCCATTTACATCTTTTGCCAAATAATTATTTTCTATAGCGATTTTACATAATTCACCATCATCAACTACATAAGGATTTATATATCCCATAATTTTAATATTATTAGAACCTAAATCTTTGATTATATTATTAAGATTAGGATAAATCTTTTCATCCCATTTCCAATCCCATCTCAATCTTTTACCAAATGAGGTAACATTTACGCCTTCCCAATCTTGAATCCAAATACTATTTAAATCCAAATCAAATTCTTTCGCTTTTTGGCTACATTTTAATAAATAATCACTTCCACCTTGAATACCTAAAGATAAGCCTTTGAGAGCCCAATTTGGCAATAAATCTTGTTTTCCTAAATATGATGATAATTTCTTTACTGTATTTATTAATGAATTTGAGTTACCAATAACGATTTCATTTGGAACTTCCCAAAAAGTTATTTCATGATAATCATCGTTTTCAAAATTAAAATTACAATATGCATAAGTATCACAATGTATAAAATATTTATTTGAAGAGACAAATGTTGGTTGAGGATAAAATGTTGTATAATAATCTCCTCCACCTCTCATATATTCATCTGCTAATTTAGTTATTTCATTTTCTTTATTTCTACCAACACCTTGTTCCATTGTAAAAACAGGATAGCTTTTACCTCTTAAATTGAAATAAGAAAATTGCTCACCTAAACCAAAAACAGCTTCATCTTTATCTGCTTTAAATCTAATTTGAATTCTATTATAGTCCTCAGCTAAAGAAATAAATTTAATTTTAATAAACTCATCTTCTTCATAAATTTTTATTTTTGCTTTATCTTCTTCATTATTTATAAAATCTAATACGATTTCATTATTCTCAACTTTTGTATCAATTATTTTAAAATCAGAATAATTTTCTATATTATCTTCTATGAAAAAATTCCCTAAATGCATATCAATATTTGCACTACCTTTAGCTAGAGTTAAAAAAATCTTATTTTCTACTAAAACTAAATCTTCACTACAAATTTTTATTTGATCATTAATATTTTTTACAGCAATCATAAATCTATCCTTTTACAGCTCCATTTGTCATTCCACCAATAATTTGATCATGCATAAATATATAAACTAGAATTGTTGGTAACATAGTAATAACAATAGCAGCTAACATGCTTGTATAATCTACAACAAATTGTGATTTGAAATACCTTATACCTAGTTGTAAAGTTCTTGCTTTTTCACTATTTGTTAATAACATTGCATAAGTAAATTCATTCCAAGAATAAATAAAACCTAAAACCCCTGCAGTTGCTAATCCAGCTTGAGAGAGAGGGAAAATAACTTTTGTGAATCTTTGAGCAAATGAACATCCATCAATTACAGCAGCTTCTTCTAATTCTGTTGGTATTGTAGACATAAAACCATGAATCAAATAAACAGAAATTGGTAAATTAATTGCTGCATATACAATTATCAACCCACCAATATTATCAATTAAATTTAAGTTTTTAATTAATCTAAAATATGGGACCATTAAAGCAATAATAGGAATTAAAACTCCAGACATAATTATTGTTAATAATAAGTTATTAAATTTAAATTTTTCTCTAGCTATTGCAAAAGCACCCATAGCTGAAACTATTAAATTTAGTGCAGTAGCAGAAACTGCTACCATAGTTGAATTTAAAAACAACCTTGGTAATCCACTCATATTTATAGCATTTACATAATTTGAAAATTGCCATTTAGCTGGAAGTGCAAAAGCTGAGGCGGTTTCAAATTCTAAATTTGTTTTAAATGATGTAATAAATAACCAAACTAAAGGTAATAAGGTTAAACATAAAAAGAATATTAAATAAAACCATTTTAAAAAGATGGCCAAAAATTCAAATTTTGATTTTTCTCTAACTACTCTACTAGCCATAAGTTCCCCCTAATTATCTTTATTCTTAGTCATAAAATATCTAATAACACCAATTGTAGCACCACCAAAGATTACTAGTGCTGCTCCAATAGCATTTCCTTCTCCATAACGAAGAGCCTGCATATCAGTATAAAGCATTATCCCCATTACAGAAGTTGTATGAGCAGGTCCACCACCTGTCATTAAGAAAGTAGATTCAAAATGTCTCATACCATAAGCTAGTGCTAAAGTAATTGTTGTAACTAATATTGGCTTTAACATAGGTATTGTTACATTAAATTCTTGTTGCAAAATATTTGCACCATCTAATTCCGCTGCTTCATAATAAGAATCAGGAATACTTAATCTTGATGCTAAAATAACAATCATGAAGTACCCAATATAGAAAACTTGTTGGAAAATAACAGCAGCAAATGCTGTATCCATATTTCCTAACCAGTTATTAGACAAATGACCTAATCCAACAAAAGTTAATAATGCATTTAATACACCATTTTCTGCATTATAGATTGCGGTCCACATCATTGCTAGAGCAACTTGAGATATTACATTAGGCAAAAAATAAGCAGTTCTTAATACTTTCCAACCCTTAGGTCTTCTAGCAAGTATCATTGCCATAACACATGCCATTGGAACTTGAACAAACCCTAAAACAACAGCCCAAACTATATTATTCCTAAGTGATAATCTAAAATTTTCATCATTAAATAAATATTTATAATTTCCTAAACCAATAAATTCAGGAGAAGTAAAACCATTCCATTTCGAAAAACTTGTAATAATTACATATGATAATGGGTATATAAAAAAAGCTATAAATAAAACTAATACAGGTAATAGGAAAAGAAAAATCATTTTACCATTTTTATTTTGCATATGTCCTCCAAACTTAAATAAGGGCCTAGAAAATATCTAGGCCCATTTTAAATTCGTTAATTAACGAATTTTAGAAGCAATTTGAGCCACGAATTCTTCAGCAGAAGCTTTGCCTGAAGCCATTTTAGCTAAAGCTTGACCAAATTCAGCCATTACATCAGTTGCAAAGTTGAATTGGAAGTGAGTTTGAATAAATGCTGCATTATTTACAGCTTCATTAAACTGAGTTTGAACTTTATTACCTGTAACACCAGGAGTTTTAACTGCTAACATAGCACCAGAAGCTTGAGAAATACGAGCTGCATTTTCTGGAGTTGTCATCCATTTTAAGAATTTAAGAACTGCATCTTTTTTAGCAGGATCGTCTGTATTTGCTGCTACTAAGTTTGATTGAGGGAATCCAACTTGACCGTTTGAGAATTCAGCACCAGGACCTGGACCAATTTCTACTGCATCAAATACATCAGGAGCTTCAGATTCTACACGACCAATATACCAAGGACCGTTTATAAACATTGCTGTTTTGCCTTTCAAGAAATGTCCACCAGAAACACCAGCATCACCACCGATAGCATCTACTGTAGTATTACCATCTTGATACATTTTATTTAGAATTTCAGCAGCTTCAACAAAAACTGGATCTGTTGCAAAATCTTTTTCCCAAACATTAGGACCAGCTAAAGCATTTAATATGTGACAATACCAAAGCATTGAAGTCCATGCATTTGTACCACCAGTCATTTGTGATGTAGGAGTATATCCAGCTGCTTTAATTTTTTCACAAGCATCCCAGAATTCATCATAAGTTGCAGGAATTTCATTTACACCAGCTTCTTCAAAAATATCCATATTATACCAAATTGGAGTATAACCCATTTCAAATGGCAAAGATTTTGTTCTTCCATTTACAGTTGCAGATTCAATAGAACCACCTACAAAATTATTTGCCCAATCTCCTTTCAAATCTTCAGTGAAATCCATTAATACATCACTATCATAGAACATAAAGGATGTTTGATCAGGATTAAAAGAGAATACATCAGGTGCTGAACCAGAGCCTAACATTGTATTAATTTTTGATCTGTATCCATCTGGATCGGGATTTTCTTGGATAGTAACTTTTATCTTCCCTGCATTAGCTGTGTTAAATTCTTCTACTAATTCTTTTATAGGATCAGCTTTTGTATCAGCACCAACCCAAATTGTTGAGAAATTAATTTCTACTTCTTTCTCACCTGCTTCTTCAGCACCTTGTGCAAAAGCAAAAGATGGTACCACTAATAAAATTGCTATTAATGCAACAAAAAAGTTTTTTTTCATAATAATCTCCTTTTATTATATTTCTTTCATAAAGAAAGTTAACCACAGCTATAGGTATATGTCAACTTCTTTTTACATTCATAGTGAAAAATTTTATTAAATTAAAATAGATTTTTTTACGCAAGTTTACTATTTTTTTTGAAAAAATTAATTTATTTAAAAAATTCATAATCTAAATAAATCATTATTCTACAAACAATAAAAAAAACAAATCAAATTAAATATTTTCAATAATTTCGTCTTACTAAAAATATTTTCATTCAATTTGTTTCTAACTGTATATAATTTAACCTATACAAAAATTAACTATTTTTTATAAACTTATATTTTTTACATTAAATAAGTTATTTCACCTTATATATATTAATTAAATTAATAACCTTTTCTTTTATTAGATCTGAACATTTTTTATAATCTTCAATTGATCCTCCTGAAGGATCTTCTATACCCCAATCTTCTTTCAAATCACAAGGAATATAAGGGCATTGAACATTACACCCCATGCTTATCAAAACATCTACACTAGATGGGATTTCACTTATTAATTTTGGATAATATGATGAGATATCAATTTTAGCATCTTCCATAACTTTAACAGCTAGTGGTTTAACTTCATGATATTTTTCACTCCCTGCAGAATAAGCATCAAAAACATCACTACCCAATTCTCTCATCCATGCTTCTGCCATTTGAGATCTGCAAGAGTTATGAACACAAATAAATGCAACTTTATATTTCATTTAACCTTCTTTTTCTATGTAGTGTATTCTTGTTTCATCAAATCTATCTACAAATCTATTAGAATTATCATCCTTTGGATAACCAAATGCAATTAATGAAAAAGGTATTAAATCTTCACTTAAATTAAACAGTTCCTTTATATATTTATATCTTTCTTTATTAGGATAAATCCCCATCCAAGTTGAACCCAATCCTTGATTTGTTGACTCTAATAGCATATTTTCAATACAAGCACCCATATCTTGTTGTACAAAATCTTCAGCCTTTAAACCTTTTTTTCTCATATATACAACAACTATAGTAGCAGCATTAATTGAAAATTTTGTATAAGGAGTTGATAGAGACAGTTTTTCAATATTTTTTCTATCTTCTACTACTGCAAATTCCCAAGGTTGTTGATTTTTTGCAGAAGGAGCTTGCATTCCTGATTTTATAATCGATAAAATTTTTTCACTTTCTACTTTCTTATCAGAAAATTGCCTAACACTTCTTCTTTTGTTTATGACTTCCATAAAACCTCCTATTTGATTAAACTTTCTATTTCTTTTGAACTTAATACTTTTCCACTTGAAACAACTTTTTCTTCTATTACTAGTGCAGGAGTACTCATTACTCCATATTCAACTATTTTTTCAACATCAGTTAAATGAGTAACCTCATCCAAACTTTTTAAATTTTTTACAGCTTGTTTAGCATTTTTTTCTAAAGCTTTACATTTTGCACAACCTGATCCCAATACCTTAATCCTAGCTTTAGGATTATATATTGAGGTTTCATCCATCTTTTTTGAAAATAATTTCATAATAACCTCTTATAATTTTTATCTATGACAACAACATTTATTTTTTTTTGTAGACAAATTATTAAATAATTCATTAATAATTTTAAAATAATCTTCATTAATTCTATAATAATGAGAGCGGCCTTCTATCCTTTCTATTATTAATAAAGAATCTTTTAACAATTTCATATCATATGATAGAGTTGGTTGTGTTATATTAAACTTCTTTTGAATTTCACAAGCACACAACTCCCCACAAGATAACATATCTAAAATCTCAAGCCTTTTATCATTTGATAAAATTTTAAAAATTTCACTTAATTCTTTATAATTCATAAAACCTCAAAAAACATAGAATATTTTCTATATATTAGCAAAACACATAGAAAGCTGTCAATGTATTCTTATCTTTTTAAGGTAATTTTTTCCCTGCAGCTATATAAAGTTTATACCATTCTTCTCTAGTCAATTTTATATCAGTAGCCTTTGCAATTCTGTTTAAGCGTTTATAATTTGTTGTACCAGCAATTACTTGAATCTTTATTGGGATTCTAAGCAACCATGATGTAACAATAGCTTCATTAGAAACATTATATTTGTCACATAAAATATTAATTTCGTTATTTAATTCTTTGAATTTATCATTATTCAAAAAAACACCTTCAAAAAAACCATATTGAAAGGGAGACCATGCTTGTATTGTGATATCATTTAGCTTTGAATATTCAAACATTCCAGCATCTCTAGAAGGAGATAAATTATTATCCATATTAACATTTACAAAGCTATCAATCATTGAACACTTTGTAATACTCATTTGCATTTGGTTTAGTACAAACTTATCATTAGATATATTATTTAAATAATTCATTTGGTTTGCATTTTGATTACTTACTCCGAAAGATTTTACTTTTTTTGTTTCTATCAAACTATTTATTATTTCTATAACTTCATCTTTTTCCATTAACGGATCTGGTCTATGAAATAAAAAGAAATCTAAATAATCAGTATTTAATCTTTTTAAACTATCATTAATAGAATCCAAAATATGTTTTTTTGAAAAATCATAACAAATACCAGGTTTTATAGAAGCTTTTGATTGAATAATTATATCTTTTCTATCAATACTAAGAGATTTTATTGCTTTAGCAAACTTTTCTTCACTTTCACCTTTTCCATAAATATCTGCATGATCAAAAAAGTTTAATTTATTCTTTAAAGCTGTTTCAATTAATTTTTCAACTTCATAATCTTCTTTAGAATTAATTCTCATACACCCAACAACAATGGATGGGACCTCTTTTTCATAATTTTTAATTTTCATATCAAACTTCTCCTAATATTTTTATATTATCATAGTTCATATAAAAAATTAAATTATATTATAATAATAAGATATTTATTTACAATAATTAGCAATTATATATATAATTTTAAAAATAAGAGTATCTGATGCAATATATTAAAAAACTTGAAAACAACATACCAAATAATTATATTTTCATATTCCTATCTAATTTAAATTTAACACATGGATTATGGATGATTTATTTAGCATTAAAAGGCATGAGTTTAGCTCAATTAGGGCTTTTAGAAGGTATTTTCCATGTTACTTCTTTTTTAATGGAAGTCCCAACTGGTATGATAGCAGATATTTTTAAACGGAAAACTAGTAGAATAATTGGTAGAATAGCATCTTTTATTAGCATATTAATATTATTATTTGCAAACACCTTTTTCCTCTTTGCACTATCATTTGTTTTTATTGCCTTATCTTTTAATCTAGAATCAGGTGCCGGAGAAGCTTTAATATATGATTCTTTGAAAGAATTAAAAAAAGAAAATAATTATATGAAAATATCAGGGAGACAAGAAATTGCTTACCAATTAGCCAAAGTAGTTTCCTTTATTTTAGGAGGTTTTCTTGCGACTATAAATTATAAATATGTATTTATTTTAACACTTATATTTATCCTTTTTACAATAATTCAATCTCTAAGTTTTCAAGAACCAATAATATATAATAAAATTAAAGAAAAACAAAAGCCTTTATTAATTTTAAAACAACAAATATCACAAAGTATAAAAGTTATTACTAATAATAAGAAAATTGGTTTTTTTATTATATTTACTCAGATAATCCTTACTTTTGGCACTACGCTTTTCTTTTATTTACAAAATTATCTTAAAAACAATAATAAAAATGAATTCTTTATTGGCTCCATTTTTGCAATTTCCGCACTATTTGAAGCTATTGCAAGTTCTCAAACTTACAAAGTTGAGAAAAAAATTAAAGAAAGAGGAATTCTATTAATAATGCCTATAATTAGTGTTTTATGTATTTGGCTAATTGCATTAACTCCATATCCTTTTATTTTCTATATAATTATGATGATAGTTGAAAGTTTTATATATGTTGCTATGAGTGATTACATAAACAAATTAATACCAAGTGAAAATCGAGCAACTATTTTATCACTTGCTAGTATGGTTTTTAGTTTCTTTATGATATTTGTATTCCCATTAATTGGAAAACTTGGAGATATTTATTCATTAAACACGGCATTCTTAATTCTTGCAATTATAGGGACATTATTTGCAATTGCTAATACTATATTGCTTTATAAAATCAAGAAAAGCAATTAATAATCACAATTTTTATGTTCAATAAAATTTTTCCACTTTCTATAAATTTCTTTCAAGTCAGTATCTAAATAAGTTAATGCTTTATTTTCTATATCTTTAGGAACTTGATAAAAAGCTTGTGCAATAGATCCTGTAATTGCAGCTATAGTATCACTATCTCCACCTAAAGATACAGCGATCCTTATAGCATCTTCAAAACTTTCAGATTCTAAAAAAGCAACAATAGCCTGAGGAACACTTCCTTGGCATGTTGAATCAAAATTATAAGTATCACGAATTTCATCTATAGAAAAATTTAAATCGTAATAATCTTCTTCAATTTTTTGTCTTACCTCATGCTTGTGCAACCCACATCTACACAAAAATATTGAAACAGCTACTGCTTGAGCTCCTTTTATACCTTCACTGTGATTATGAGTAACGGATGTTACACAATTAGATAATTTATATATCTCTTCTATTGTTCTAGCAAAATATCCAATGGGGCTTATTCTCATAGCAGCTCCATTTCCAAAACTATTATATGGAGTTGTATTATGGTTAAAAACCCAATTATAAAACATTCTACCATATCCACAATTAGGATATTTCTTGCCAAATTCTTTTAAATACTTAATTGTTTCCAGCTTCAAAATTTTACAATATTCATCTCTCTCAAAATGTGAAGCTAGAGAAAACTTTAATATCTTTTCACTTTCCATTATCGATTTAGCTATAGCTAATGTTAAAATTGAATCATCACTAATATGACATTCATCACTAAATAATTCAAAATTTTTTACTCTATTATTATTAAATTCAAATCGGGAGCCTACAATATCTCCTACAATAGCACCTATCATAAACACCTCCATATCTATAGTTTAAAACTTAATATTACATATCTCAACATAATTATTAAACTTTATTAAAAATAAATAATGTTTTTCTAACACTTATTATCTTAAAGAAATAAATCATTACGAAGTAATAAAATAATTATTATAAAAGTTAAATAATATAAAATTTTAATATATATAAATATTAAACTAAGCTACCTATTAATTTGTATTTTATAAAAAGCTATTTAAAAAAATGTATTAACTAATTTTTAAACAAAAAAAGAGAAAAATATTTAAGTATCAATTATTCAATAAAGAATAATCAATACTTAAAATTTTTTAAGTGAGCAAATAAAATAACGTCTTTTAGTGTGTTACAATATTTTAATACTTAAATATA
>CAZPTG010000070.1:0-10564 GCA_964589355.1 uncultured Spirochaetaceae bacterium | reverse complement strand
CTTGGAGGAATAATGAAGAAATTTATATTTACTTTATTAATATTCTTTGATATTGCTATTTTTATTTATCTTTTTGTATTTGAAGAATTTCTTATATTAATTTTAATAATCCATATTTTAACTTACATCCTAGTTTGGAAAATAAATAAAAGCTTTAATCAAGAAAAAATTGAAATACCTTTTTACATTATATTATTTATGCCTATAGTTGGTCCTTTTATCTATTACATATTTTATTTTAGTTATAATTATTTTTTCACTGATAACGAACTTATAATTGATTATGAAAAAATGATAGATGCAAAATTAGAAAGAATTTCTAAAAAACGAATTGAATATGAAAAAGAAATTAAAACTATGAGTTTTATTGACATGCTCTCATATATGGATCCCGATAGGAAAAAAGAAATTTTAATAGATTCTCAATATTCTGTTAAAATAAATAACGCTAATATTTTGAAAAAAGGATTAGAATCTGATGATAAAGAAGTCCAACACTACTCCGCTACTTTATTAAATTCTAAAGAAAATGAACTTACAAACAACATAAGTTATCTAAGGGAAAAATATAATATAACAAAAAATGAAATCTTTTTAGATCAATTAATATATTCTTACGAGCTATATTTAAATTCTTCTTTAATTGAATCTGATAGTATTGATATATTTAGACAAGAATATATTGATGTTCTATCCATAAAAGTAAAAAACGATACATACAATCTTACAACTCTCGAAAATATTTTTAAAACTTACATATTATTGAACAATTTAGAACAAGCAGAATTAATTAATAATAAAATTAAGCTAGAATATGGGGATAGTAATCAAGTTCAAATAAATAATTTAAATATTTTATATAAAAAAGGTAATTTGAATAAGGTAAAACAAATTTTATTATCTATGGATGATAATATAATTTCATCTAATGAAAAATTAATGGAATTAAGAGAATTCTTTATAAAGGAGAAGTAAAATATATGACAATCTGTATGATAGCTGAAGGCTCCTATCCATATATTGCTGGTGGTGTATCAAGTTGGATAAACCAAATAATCTTAGCTTTTCCTGAACATAAATTTAAAATCATTTCAATTATGCCTAGTGGTAATGAAAATATAGAATTAAAATATAAAATTCCTGATAATGTTATCAAAATTCGAACTATATTTTTGGATGATTTTTTTAACATAAAGCACAGAAAAATAAAAAAGAATCCTCACCTAAGTGCTGAAGAGAAAAAAGAATTAATCAAATTAATTAGAATAAAAAGAAATGTTAATTGGGAGTTTTTAGTCTCATTTTTTAATAACAAAAAAAGAGTAGGCTCTTGTGTTGATTTTTTACAAAGCAAATTCTTTTTTAATGAAACTGTAAATTTTTATCAAGAATTATATTCAAAACAAGTCTTCAATATTTTCTTTTGGACAATTAGAAATATGCTTTTACCACTTATTTATTTAATTCAACAAGAAAAGGAAGATGCTGATTTATTTCATTCAGCTTCCACAGGTTATGCTGGTATATTGGCAACTTCTTTGGCAATTAAAGGAAATAAACCTTTTTTATTATCTGAACATGGTATATATGGTAGAGAAAGAGAAGAAGAACTATTAAAAGCTAAATGGGTAACCGGAATTTATAAAAAGTTTTGGATTGATTTTTTCTATTCCATTTCGAATGCAGCATATAACAGAGCAGATATAATTACAGCCCTTTTTAATGCGAACAGAGAGATACAAATTAAATTAGGAGTAGAGAGAAAAAAAACTGAAATAACTCCTAATGGTATAAACTATGACAAATTAAACATTGAAAAAAAGGAACATGATAAAATTATTGTTGGTTCTATATTAAGAATTGTTCCAATTAAAGATGTTATGACAATGATTAGAGCTTTCAGTATTGTTAAAAGAAGATACGATGATGTAATTTTTTATTTAATGGGACCTACAGATGAGGATAAATCATATTATCAGCAATGCAAAAATTTAGTTAAACTCTTAAATCTAGAAGATACAATTATTTTCACAGGAAGGGTTAATATAAAAGAATATTTAGGAATTATAGATATATTAGTATTAACATCTATATCTGAAGGACAACCTTTGGTTATTCTAGAAGGTTGGTCAGCAAAGATACCTTTTGTATCAACTGATGTTGGAAGTTGTAAAGATTTATTAGTTAAAGATAAATATGAAGGCCATTGTGGAATCATTACTAAACTTGCTGCACCAAGTGAAACAGCAAAGGCAATATTAAAATTAATAGAAAATCCAAAACTTAGAAAAGAAATGGGTGAAAATGGCTTAAAGAGAGTAAAAAGACTATATAATGATAAGGTATTAATAAAAAGTTATAGAGATCTTTATGATAAATTATATAAAAAATATAATAAATAAGGTGGTATAAAATATGGCTGGAATTGGATTTGCTTTAAAAAGGATGTTTCAAAAAGAAACCTTTACTAATAGGGCTCTTGCTTATTTATATTCATCTTTTATAGCTGCAGGACCTTGGATATTAAGTGTATTATCAATAAATGTATTATTATATTTATTGAGAATAGTAGAAGTTCCAACAGATGAGAGAAATCTATTTTCTGCAACTATAGTTTATAGTTTTATTTTTTCACAAATATTAGTAGCTCCTATTCAATTAGTAGTTACAAGATATATTTCTGATAATTTATATCAAAAAAAATATGATCGAATTAAACCTACTTTTATTGGTGTAAATAATCTAACTTTTTTATTAGCTCTAATAATTTCATTTGCATTCTATTTTAATAAACCAATTCCTATACATTATAAAATACTATCTTCATACCTTTTTATAATTATATCTATGATTTGGATATTGATGATATTCTTAAGTGCAGTAAAAAATTATAAATTAATAGCAAAGGCTTATCTTTTTGGAGGAATTCTAACAGTAGTGCTAATTTTTGTTTTTTTAGAATATCCAATTCCATTTACAGAATTTCAAACATCTTCAAATTTCTTATTTGCATATGTATTAGGAATAAGTTTAATTTTAGTAATGTTTTTATTTAATTTATTTTCAACTTTTTTTTATGGAAAACTTTATAAATTTGACTTTATTAGTTATCTAGGACAATACGCAACACTTGGACTTGTAGGATTATTTTATACACTTGGACTTTGGAGTGATAATATAATAATGTGGTTTAGCGATTATCAAATAAATATATTTGACACATTTATTTTTGCACCCTATTATGATAATGCTGTTTTTTTAGCTTATTTAACAACAATTCCTTCTCTTGTTTTATTTTTTGTTGTAATAGAAACTGAATTCTATATAACTTATAAAAATTATTATGGACAAGCTAATTCCTCAGAAACATATCAAGTAATTGATAAATCACGTAAAGTTATGAGAAGATCTTTAAATTATAATTTAGTTTATACATTTTTAGCACAAATATTAATTACACTAACAATGATGTTAAGTGCAAAACCATTATTTAAATATTTAGGTATAAATTATTTAATTAGGAACATTTTCCAAATTACAGCATTTGGAACAATGTTTAATATATTTGCATTTATTATTATTTTAGTTCTTTTATATTTTGAAAGAAGAGGAAGAGCTTGCGCATCAGCAATAGTATTTCTTATATTAAATTCTAGCATTTCTTATTACTTTACAATGTATCTTCCACTAAAATATGCAGGATATGGATTTACAATTGCTTCAATTTTAACTTTCTTTTTTAGCTTATATTTATTAGTATCATTTTTTAAAAATATAAATTATGCAACATTTGCAATGCAACCAATATACATTGAAAAAAAGACAGATATTTTTATAAAAATTGCAAATCGATTAAATAAAAAAGATAATAAAATAGAAGAAAAAGATAATTAACCGATTTTTATATAAGATGAATTATTACAATTAGGACAAAAAGGTAAAAACTCATCCTCATTGTTTAAAATAATTTTATAAAAATCTCTTGTACAATAATAAATCCCTCTTCCTGGTTTCTCTCCAGCTTTGAATATCATAGTTATCCTCAATCATTTTATATATTTATTTTTCTAATTATTTTATAACATGTTTTTGCTTAGATGTCTAATAAAAAATATATTTTTAAGTCTCCCTTATCTCATAAAGTGATTATTTAGTATTATTTTACAAATAAATATCAATCAAAGAAAAAACTAGAGAGCAATAACAATATATATTAATTATGAAAATAATTCATTAAATAAAATTAAACAAGATTATTTAAGATTGATAAAAGTTTAAAATCTTTTTCTCAATATTTGTATTTTTTAAACAAACATAATTAAATTCTCTATCAATATTTATATCTTTTATTGAAAAAGTTGATAATTCATTTGAATCGTTTAATATTGATTTATATGCAAAAGTAATATATTGAGATTTTCTTATTACATCTTTAATTATTTCAAAACTACTTATAAAATGAACTGTTTTAAAACTATTAATTGTATAATTTTTTTTAAACAATTCCTGTTCTAAAATATTTCTTGTTCCAGAGCCCTCTTCTCTTAATAACAAGCCTTGAGTAAAAATATCTTTTAGATCTATTTCTTTATTTGCAAAAATATGATTTTTAGTACATATACCAACAATTTCCTCATTCCTAAATAATTTATAATCATATAATGATTTATCAAAAAGACCTTCAATAACTAGTAAATCTAAAATATTTTCATTCAATTTATCAAATAAAGCTTTTGTATTATCAATAATATAAGTAATTGAACTCTTGTCATTAATTAAGCTAATTATTTTATCTTTTAAAACATAATTACCAATAGTTTTTGTTACACCAATTTTTATTTCTTTAATTTTAGTATTTTGTAGTTCTCGCTCTAATTCTTTTTCATTATCAACAATACTTCGTAAATGCTTTTCTAAAATTTTTGCAGAATCAGTTTTTATCAAAGTCTTCTTATTATATATAAATAGCTTAGTAGAATAATAATCTTCTAACAAATGAATATGTTGAGTAACTGAAGGTTGTGCCATATTTAATTTTTCAGCACTAATTCTATAATTCATATATTTACATAATGTTAAAAATGTTCTTACTTTATAATCAAGCATAAATACCTCATAATTTTTTTTTATCAATCAATTAAAAACAATTATTTTATTTTATTGATTTTTTTTGATATATTCAACTAATCAAGGAGATAATAGTAATGATATTTATAAAAGATAATTATAAAGGAATTACTCTTGCACTAGTAATTGCAGCAATTTCATACTTTTTAGGAAAATCATTTACCATAATAGGTGGCCCTATTTTTGCAATAATTATTGGAATGATATTAAATAAAACAATAAAAAATAAAGATAGATATAATAAGGGAATTCATTTTTCATCTAAAAAACTACTTCAATATGCAATTATTTTATTAGGTTTTGGTTTAAATTTACATGTTGTTATGGAAACAGGAAAAGAATCACTTCCTATAATAATTGCAACAATCTCAACCTCTTTAATTATTGCTGTTTTTATAAGTAAATTATTAAAAATTGAATCCAATACAGCAACATTAATTGGTATAGGATCTTCTATATGTGGGGGAAGTGCTATTGCTGCAACAACTAGTGTGATTAATGCTAAAGAGGATGAAGTTGCAACAGCTCTATCGGTTATATTCTTTTTTAATGTAATAGCTGCAATAATATTTCCTCAACTAGGTATCTTGTTAAATTTGGACACCACAAATGGAAATGCATTTGGTATTTTTGCAGGAACTGCTATAAATGATACATCATCAGTTAGTGCAGCAGCTGCAACTTGGGACAACATGTTCAATTTATCATCTATGACACTTGATAAAGCAATTAGTGTAAAGCTCACAAGAACACTTGCTATTATTCCAATTACATTAGTATTATCCTATAAACATTCAAAAAAAGATAATGTTGAAAATAATTATGATATAAAAAAAATCTTTCCAACTTTTATTATATTTTTCCTATTAGCTTCATTACTTACTACAATTTTGACAAATTATAATATTAATCAAAATATATTTTCATATTTCAAAAGCTTAAGTAAGTTTTTTATTATAATGGCAATGGGTGCAATAGGCTTTAAAACTGACTTTATTAAACTCATTAAAAAAGGTGGGAAACCAATATTATTAGGTTTTAGTTGTTGGTTTGGTATTACTCTAGTAAGTTTATTAGTTCAAAGATTTCTAAACATTTACTAATTATATTGGAATATTAAATAACAAATAAATGCCCCCTCCTACTAAACCACTAATTAATAAAATAATAATTGGATTTACTTTTTTTATATAAATAAAATAAAAAGCAAATAAGAAAATAATTAAACCAACAATATTAATATCTCTAAAATTTAGTCCAAATATCGCTAAGATAAATATTGCTAAACCAGCTTTTAATATCATAGCTACAACAGCAGGTCTAAGCCCTGCTAAAACACCTTCTAATAAATAGTGGTTTTTATATTTATTATATAAATAACCTAGAATAGAAACAAAAATAATTGAAGGTAATATGCAGCCTAAAGTTGCTACAATAGCTCCTTTTATTCCAAATAGATTAATGCCAACAAAGGTAGCACTATTTACGGCAATGGGTCCTGGTGTCATTTCAGCAATCGCAATTAAATCAGTAAAATCACTCATACTCATCCAATTATTTATAGTAACTACTTGCTGCTGAATAAGAGGAAGCGCTGCAAGTCCACCTCCAAAGCTAAAAGCTCCAATTTGTAAAAAACAAAGAAATAAAGCAAATAAAGTCATTAATTTATCTCCTTTTTTTGTTTATATAAAGCATAAAAACCACCTAAAAATGCACATGCTAATATAACAAATATAATATTAATATTTAAAAAATATACAAATACAAAAGCTAATATCATAATAATAATAAAATATATCTCTTTTTGCTTAATAATATTTTTAGCTAATTGTAAAACAACAGATATTATAATAGCAGCAATTGCTGGTTGCATTGCTTTTAAAAAAGCACTTACATATATATTTTCTTTAAATTGATTATAAAAAACTGAAATGATAGACAAAATAAAAAATGGTGGAAGAATAGTACCAAAGATTGATACTATAGCTCCTAATATCCCCCCAACCTTATATCCTACTAAAATAGAACCATTTACAGCAACTGCTCCAGGAGAAGATTGAGCTATTGCAACTAGATTAAGCATTTCATCTTCTTCAATCCACTTCAATCTATCAACAAATTCATTTTTCATTAATGATACAATTACATATCCACCCCCAAAAGTAAAAGCACTAAGAGTGAACATTATCCTAAATAGTTTTACATAATCTTTTTTCTTCATAAAATAACCTTAGATTTAATATACATCATTTGATTATATATGTAAAATATAATAAACTAATCATATATATAAGAAATTTATTATAGGTTATTAAAAAATGACATTAAGACATTTAAAGATATTTATTGCAGTTTGTAAATATAAAAGTACTGTAGAAGCATCAAAGCAATTGCACATTGCCCAACCATCTATCAGTTTTGCAATTAAAGAAATAGAAAAATATTATTCAATTAAACTATTTGATAGAATAAGTAGAAAGTTAATTCTAACAAATGATGGGAGCAACTTTTTATACCAAGCAACAGATATTATAAATAAATTTAATAACTTAGAATCTAGTATTAAAGATAGCGATACTAAAAAAGTTATTAATCTTGGATGTAGTACATCTATTGCTATTTTTTTATTAGCAGATATTTTAAAAGCTTTTAAATCAAAACATAATGATATTGAAACTAATATAACTATAAGAGATTCTAAAACGCTTAAAGAATTGATAATAGAAAATAAAATTGATATTGCTTTGATTGAAACTCCTATTATTGATTCAAATATAAAAGCAACAACTTTTTATAAAGACTCACTTTTATTATATATCTCAAAAAATAATCCGCTATCAAAAAATAAAAATATTTCTTTAGAAGATTTAACTAAAGAAAATATTATTTTAAGAGAAGAGCATAGTGCCGTAAGAAAATTAATTGATTCTGCTTTTTTATCTAAAAATATAAAAAAAGAAATTAAAAATGATAGTACTAGCACTCAAGCAATAATTGCTTTAGTAGAAAATAATATAGGAGTATCTATATTACCCTCATTATGGAAAGATTATTTACATAATGATTCAAAAATTATAACAAAAACAATTAACCCTGTTTTTTTTAACAGAGAATATTCAATAATTCACCACAAAAAGAAATATATTTCAAATACTCTAAATAATTTTATAAAAATATGCAAAAATGTTAGCGATTTGCAAATACACTAGCTATTTCTTTAAACTGGTTTAATCGATTTTCAAAAAGAAACTTATAACTTTCACAAAATTTAAATTTATTATTACTATCCTTATATCTTGGGCATCCACCTCGGCATAAATATAAATATTCACAATTCAAACAATCTTGATGTAAATTAGGAGGATAATTAATAAACTTTATTTCTTTTCGTTTAACATCAAAATCATCATAATCTGCTTCATGAATATTACCTAAAAGATAATTATCTAAACAATAAAAATCACAAGGGAATACATCTCCATTTGATTCAAAAACATATTGAATAGAACATATACCATTCATATCACAAGCTTCAGGTAAATTATTCAATAAAATAGAAATAAAATTATTAAATAATCTGATAGAAATATTTCTATTTCTTCTTAAATCAGCATACCATAAATCAAAGAGTTCAACTAAAAAATTAGCATAAACACTTGGTTTTAAATATTTATTATCATCAGAATTAATCGGATCTAGACAAGCAATAAATTGAAGGTAGTCTTCCCCACTTTCTACTAAATTAGTATAAATTTTGTTAATGTTTAGAGCTACTTCATTTGTAACAACTGATAAAATATTATAATATGCACCATATTTTTTTAAATTTTCAATACCTCTTTTTACATCTCTTGAACTTTTTAAACCATTTGCATATTTTCTATGAATATCATGAATTCTATTAAACCCATCATAAGATACACCAACTAAAAAATTATTATCAGCTAAGAATTTTGCAAAAGAATCATCAATCAATGTGCCATTTGTTTGAAAGCTATAGCTGATATAATCATTTTCTGATTTATAATTATTAACTAAAGATATAAAATATTTAAACCAATCTAATGAAGCTAATGCTGGTTCTCCACCCTGAAAAATATAATTTATTTTATTTGATGATTTATGAGTTTTTTTTACAATTTCCTCAATTGTTTCATAACTCATTAGAGATCTTTTTTTATCAATTCTATTTTTTTCTTCATCTAAATAAAAACAGTAATCACATTTTAAATTACACATACTAGATGCAGGTTTTATCATTAAAGTAATTGGTCTTTTCATATTAATCCTCAAATACGAATATAATATTTAAATTAAATAAAGAAAAGGGGCACAATTTTTGTGCCCCATTATATCAAAAATAATATTATTTATTTTTTTGATCTTTCTGCTTTTCTTTTTTCTTGAGTCTTTTCAATCGCTGTAACAATTGTATCATAACCAGTACATCGACAGAAATTTCCAGAAATATTTTTACGGATTTCTTCACGAGAAAAATCTTTATCACTTTCTAATATAGGTAAAGTACTCATAATAAAGCCTGGTGTACAGAATCCACATTGTATAGCACCTTCATCAACAAAAGCTTGTTGAATATCAGACATATTACCTTCTTCATCAGATAAACCTTCTAATGTTGTAATTTCTTTGCCTTCTGCCCATATTGCCATATAAATACAAGAATTAAATGTTTCACCATTAACTACTACAGTACAAGCTCCACATTCTCCAACATCACAACCATGTTTAATACTTTGAAGATGTTCTTCACCTCTTAAAAGATCTGAAAGAGATGCTCTTGGATCTACATAATTTTCACGTACTTTATTATTAATTTTACATGTAACTTTTACTTTTGTCATTATAGTTGACCTCCAGCTTGTTCAATTGAAGATTTCAAAGCTCTTTTTGTAAGTTCTTTAATCAATTGGATTCTGAAATCTTTTGATGCTCTCCATGAATTTCTTGGATTAACATCAGCCATTACAGCTTGTGCAGCATCGTCTAACAATTCAAGATTAACATCATGATTTTTTAAAGCTTCTTCAGCACTAACAGCTCTTAAAGGGACTGGACCTGCTACGCCATAAGCAATTCTTATTCTATCTACTTTTTTCTTATCATCAGTTAATCTAACATTTACAGAACAACCTAATGTTGCAATATCCATAGCTTTACGCATTGAATATTTAATATATTTACCACGTGTATTTTCATAAGAATCTTTTTTTATTCTTATACCAGTCAACATTTCGCCTTCTCTTAAATCAACACGACCTGGACCTTTACTAAAATCTGCATAAGGCAAAATTCTAATCCCATCAACACTAGCTAATTCTAATACTGCATCATAAGCTTTTAAAGTTGAAGCTGAATCAGCACTTGTAACACCGTTACAAATATTACCACCAATTGTACCTATATTACGAATTTG
>CAZPTG010000069.1:0-10738 GCA_964589355.1 uncultured Spirochaetaceae bacterium | reverse complement strand
TTTACCTCTAAAAGGTCTTTCACCTTCTTCTAATCCTATTACATTGGTTGCTATTTAATAATAGATTTGTAATAAATTTTGAGTATTAACTTTTATTTATTTAGCTAAAGGGTTTTAAATAAAAGTGGATAATATTACTTCCTTTTAAGAAATTGAAATATATTAGGGTTTTCCCCGGTTGACAGATTTAAAAATTTTTATCACCATAAAGGAAATCAAAAATGATTATCTTGAATATATTCAACATAATTTTTTTATAAATATAATTTTTTTACATAATTGTTTAAATATATACCCGGGAATAATTCCGGGTTTTTAATTTGTGTAAAAATTTAAAATAAAGATAATCTAGGAGTATTTTATCAATTTGAAAAATAAAGAAAATTCATCTAAAAAGAAACTTAAATTCGACATACATCCTGTCGTTTTTTTCACATCTGCTGCATTAATTATAGGGTTTGTTTTATTCTCTATATTTTTTAATGAGGTGCTTGGAGGATTTTTTGATCCTCTGCTTAATGGTATTTCAACTAATGCTGGTTGGTTTTTTACATTGGTAGTTAATATAATATTACTTTTTGTAGTATATATTATGTTTAGTCGTTATGGAGAAATAAGATTAGGTGGAGATGATGCTGAGCCTGATTTTAGCACAAAAAGTTGGTTTGCAATGTTATTCTCAGCTGGAATGGGTATTGGTTTACTCTTTTATGGTGTAGCTGAACCTATGTTCCATTTTGCAAATCCACCAATGCCTGTAGAAAGTCAAACAGAAGCAGCTCATCAAGCTATGGCATTTACTTTTATGCACTGGGGATTACATTCTTGGGCAGTTTATGCATTAATTGCTTTAGCTCTAGCTTTCTTCAGTTTTAATAAAGGTCAACCACTTTCAATACGTACAATATTTTATCCTATTCTTGGAGAAAAGATTCATGGAGCTTGGGGTAATCTAATTGACATATTAGCAACTGTAGCTACCTTATTCGGTGTAGCCACTTCTTTAGGATTTGGAGTTAAGCAAATTAATGCAGGTTTGTCACATCTATTTGGAATTGAACAAAGCATAGTTATTCAGATATTTTTAATTGCTGGTATTACTTTTATTGCTACAATGTCTGTTGTAAGAGGACTTGATGCTGGAATTAGAAAACTATCTGAAATTAATATTAGACTTGCAATCCTATTGTTAATCTTTGTATTTGTATGTGGTCCAACTTTATTCATATTAAATGGATTTGCTGAGAATATTGGGTATTACTTACAAAAATTAACACTAAATTCTACTTGGAATGAAACTTTTGAGAATAATAATTGGCAGAATTCATGGACTGTTTTCTATTGGGCTTGGTGGATAGCTTGGTCACCTTTTGTAGGTATGTTTATTGCTAGGGTATCTAGAGGTCGTACTATAAGAGAATTTTTAATGGGTGTTTTATTTGTACCTACTATTGTTACATTTTTATGGATGACTGTATTTGGTAATTCAGCACTATACATTGAAATGTTTGGTGGAGGTGGATTTGCTCAAGCTGTAACTGAAAATGTCCCACTTTCTCTATTCTTATTATTAGAAAAGCTACCATTAAATGCTATTACTTCTTTATTAGGTGTATTAGTTGTAGTTAGTTTCTTTGTAACTTCTTCAGATTCAGGTTCCATGGTTATTGATATCATTACAGCTGGCGGTAATCCTGATCCACCAATTCCTCAAAGATTATTTTGGGCTATTTTAGAAGGTGTTGTAGCTGCAGCCCTTTTAGTTGGTGGTGGTTTAGCAGCACTTCAATCTGCTGTTATAGCTACTGGGCTACCTTTTGCTATAGTATTAATTGTACTTTGCTTTAGTTTGAAAAAAGGTCTAAATGAATATACTGGTGTACAGACATTCTCACTCAAATCTAAGAAAGGTAAATTAAAGAAATTCCAAATAGAATCATCTGATATACCTCCTGTAGTATTTAAGAAGAAAAGAGTAAAAAAGGATAAAAAAGATGTATAAAAATCCAGGACAGAAATTTATAGGAGCTTGTTTTTTATTAGTCAGAAAACAAGAAAATAGTGTTGTTTTTTTAGGAACTGCATTTTTAGTTAATGAAAAAGGATATCTTTTAACAGCTTCTCATATTATTGGAAATGATTATAATGATCTTATGGTTGCAAAACCACAAGATCCTGAAAATTTTTCAACTCTAAGTTTAGATGAAGTTTGTGCTATAAGTGCAGATGTAGTTAAAACAGATGATTATCATAATGTAGCTTTGTTAAAATTAAATAAAGATTATTTGATTGAAACACCAGACCATTTAATAGGTCAAGTTGATAATTTAACACTTGGAACTGGATTAATTAATCTAGGCTTTCCATATGGTCACCAAGATATGCATGTGTTGGCTATGAGATCTAGCGTATTAAGTGCAAAAGCTAAATTAAGTAATGGAACAAAATTATTATTAATTGATTCAATGGTACATGATGGAATGAGTGGTGGTCCTTTAGTTAGTATCGAAGATGAAAGGATTATTGGTATTGTAATTGGTAGATTTTCACCTTTAGATGATGGAGGGGATTTCAATCGTGGTAATAATTATCCTGAATTTGACACTTCAATGAGTTATGCTGTATCAATAGAATATGGTGTGAAAATGTTAGAAGATTTAGGATTAGAAATTAGTTAATATTTTAATTTAAAATATAATTAAAATAACAGCTTTTTTTGTATATGTATCTCTTAATGATACACTATAATTTTGAAAAATTATGAATTAAAAAAACTTGGTTTCGATATATAAACGGAGCCAAGTTTTTATTTATCTTTATAAAAATATGAATATATTTATTAAGCTAATCTTTATTTGTAGATACTCTATTATTAGAACTGTAATAATTATGAAATATAATAAAGATCCTTTTCGAATATGAAAATATTATAAAAATTAAGTTATTAAAATCTTAGCTTGATAATTAGATTATTATTATATGTTAAATATCAGATGATAAAAATTAATTTGTCTATACATTTTTACAATAAAATAATAAAATCCTCAAAAAAAGGAGCTTTTAAAGATGAAAAAAGTTATTGTTGTTTTACTGATGTGTTCTGTTTTTGTAGGAAGTCTATTTGCACAAGGCCAAATAGAAGGTGCAAAAGTTCAAAAGAGTCCAATAGGTATTATTAGTGCAATGGATTCTGAAGTAGATTATCTACTTTCAATTGCTGATGTAGAAACAACTAAAGAAATTGGTGGTGTTTTATATCATATTGGAACATTAGAGGGAAAAGATGTAGTTATTTGTAAAGCTGGGGTTGGTAAAAGTTTATCTGCTGCAGGAACTGCTATTTTAATTCATGAGTTTAATGTTTCATCTATTATCTTTAGTGGTATTGCAGGAAGTGTATCAGATAAATTGAGTATTGCTGATGTTGTAATCTCAACTGAGGTTATGTTCCATGATTATGGATATCAAACTGATGAAAAGATTGAACTAGGGACAGATTTTGTATCTGAAGTAAAAATAAAAGCTGATCCTATTTTAGTAGATAAAGCATATAACTCAGCTCTTAAGGTATGTAAAGATCAAGATGTATTAAAAGGCTTAGTTGCAACAGGAGACCAATTTGTAGCTAGCGCTAAGAAGGTTGAATATCTTTCTAATGAACTAGGTGCTCTTTGTGTTGAAATGGAAGGCGCTTCTGTTGGTTATGTTGCATCTCAATATGATATTCCTTTTGTTGTAATTAGAGGTATGAGTGATAAAGCTGATGGAATAGCACATGAAACTTATGAACAATGGTGGGTTGTAGTTGCAGATAATTCAGGTAAAATTGTCCAAGAAATGGTTAAATCAATGTAATTTTTGATTTTTATTAAATAATGTGATTTAAGATTGATATTATACCTTCAAAGATTAGAAAATAATTTTTTAACTACTTTGAAGGTGTTTTTTATTGTGTAAAAAAGTTTAAACTTATAAAAATTAATGGATAAAAGGATTATTCTTTTTTTATATTTTTAATTATATTATCAGCAGCATACCAGCCACTTATAATAGCAGTAGGGATTCCTGCAGGGCTATAGGCCCATTGTCCTACTTGATATATATCGTTAATTGGGGTTTTTATTGATTTTGGCATTTTTATTATATTATTGACAACAGGTGATGGTTTTTCATAAGTCCATCCAGTTATTGCTCCTTGAGCTGTTTTTACACGATTTTCAATACTAATAGGTGTAAATGAAAATTTAAATAATATATTTTCTTTTAAATTTTTATAAACAGAATTGTTTAATATTTCAATAATTTTATTTTCAACTAAAGTCTTAAATTCATTATACCAGCCAGCTTTTTCAATTTTTTTAACTAAATCATATTCAAAAAAGATATTTGCAATAACTCCTGTTTTTCCTTTTGGTGCTAAGTTAGAATCTCTTAAAATTGGGATAGAAATTTCATATGTGTTTAATTCGCAATATTTATAAACCCAATTTAAAATATCGCTTTTTGATAGGCTTTCAAAATTATTAATTAAATAGTTTAATTTTTTATAATGTATGTTATTAAGTCCTTCTTTTTTGGGAGTATAGAAAAAATGTCCATTTGATATGGCAGAAAAATATTCTTTTTCTAAATTAACTCCTAAATAAAGTGAGAATACAGAGTCTCCACCTCTAGAATTAGATATTTTTTCTTTTTCTTTTAATGTTTTTGTTTTAGTTTTTTTATCTAATTTTGAAATATTAAGAATTGAATAAAAATTACTAAGGTCTGAAGCCCATATTAATTTTGAATATTCATAAGAATTGTTATTTTGATCAATTAGTGTTTTTTTATTGGGATGAATTGCATTAATAGTAGTATTGTTAATTATTTTTACTCCATTGTTGATTAAATTTGCATATAATTTTTTGCTTAGTTCACCAGTTCCACCTTTTGGATAGATATAATCTTGATATACATAAAAATAACCAAGAGCAAAGAAAGTTGGAGTTTTTTTAAAAAAATGTTGACTTATCATATCAATTAGTGATTGATTTTTCGTGTATTTTTGTAAAAATTCATCAATAGGTTGATTCATTCTATTCATTTGCATGATTGTGTATAAAAATTTGGGGAACCAAGGTAATAATTCATGAATTAAATATTTTTTGTTCTTAGTAAAATCTTTTGTGAATATAGGATTATCAAATCCATACATTATTTTCATACTTTTAGTAATTTTATTTATTACTTTAAATATTTTATCAATATCTTTGGTATTGTTTATAAATTTAACTTTAAGTAATTTTTTATATGCATCTATATCTTTTAGACTAGTAAAAGGGAAAATATCGGATTCTATTCCAATAGAAACTTTGCTATTTAATAGTTCTATATCAATTCCTAAATCTTTTAACATGGGTTTTATCACCCCAGAATTTTCTATAGATCTAGCTCCTACATCAAATGTAAAATCTTGATATTCAAAAGAGTTTAGTAATCCTCCACACTCATCATTTTTTTCAACTAATACTACTTTTTCTCCTTTTCTAGAGAGATAAGCTGCAGCAGTTAATCCCGCTAAACCTGCTCCAACTATAATAATTGGTTTATTGTTTATCATTTTTTTAATCCACTTAGAGCTAAAGATTTTTCCCATAATTTCCAAGCTCTTTCTTTATCTAAAGCATGCGGAGCTGGAATTTCTTTTGTTGTAAGATTAAAGAAAAATCCATTTTCATTATCAACTTCTTTTGACACTCCTAAATAATAAAGAGCTTTTGCAGAAATTTCAGGAGATCTAGATGACGGGCTTACTATTCGGTGTTTAAAAAACTTATAGAGTTTACCATTATTTTCTCCCATATTGCTTGAAACGTTTCCGGGGTGCATTGAATTTATACTAACATTAGTATTTTCATAATACTTTGATAAAGTAATCATTGATAATAGTTGAGCTGTTTTAGCTGAACCATATCCTTTTAATCCTGAATAATGATGTTTTTTCCAATCAAGATCATCAATTCGTAATCCTGCAATAGCAAATCTATGTCCCTCAGAATTAACAAAAAGTATTTTTGCTTTATCTTGTAAGGCTAGTTTATCTTTTAATAAATAATTAATTATAAAAGAACTTAGATAATTAACTTGAAATACAGTTTCTAATCCATCTTTTGTAAAGTTGCGTTTAGTTAAATATACTCCTGCATTATGAATTAATATATCAATATCTTCTTTTATATTTGATAATTTAACCCCTAAAGCTTTTACTTGCTCTAAATCTGTGTAATCACAAATAAAGTAATTACATTTTACACCAAATTCTTTTTTTATATCTTCACATAATTTAATTGTTTTATCTTCATTTCGATTTATTAATAATAAATTAGCACCATGAGATGCAAATTCTTTTGCACTATGATAGCCAATTCCTGATGTGGCTCCAGAAATTACTACTAATTTATTGTTAAAAGAATCATTACAAATTAATGGATCTTTTTTATCATTTTTCATCATAGCGCCAATATTTGACCACTTATATTCTTTTAAATATTTATTCATCATTTTTTTTATCCAAATTTCTTCTTCATGAATTTTCTATAAGTCTTAGAGAATCTTGGTATATTATCAAAAATATCACCCCATAAATCGTAATAATCTCTTTGCTCTATTATTTTTCTATTTTCATTTAAAGTTACTCTACTCATTCCATAAATTGAAGAGTTTGGGTATTTTTTAAAGCTTAATGTCATCTCCCACTCTAAAACTATCAAATTATTATCTTCAAGAGAATTCTTTATTTGCATTTTTAAATCTTGAGATCTATCCGTAAGTCTTTTTGTCATAGCTTGGAATTCTTTTTTTCCATGAATTTCTTGTACGGTATCTTTAAAAAATATATTATCATCATAAAAGGGAAGTATATGAGACCAATCAGGTTTTCCTTCTGTGTTATATATATCAGTCCATAAATGACTTAGATGGGTTTTATCAATTATTTTATATTCAGAAATAGTTTTCCTCCTTTTTGTTATTAAAAAACTAGTTAATAATATTAATAATATTTACTATTTTTTTAATGAGCATACAATTTCAACAAACTAAATGAATATTTATAAAATAAGGAACTATTCTTATTTTAATAATTATCATATCACAGTTTTATCTCAGTTGTAAAATATTTTGTTTTGATATTATTTATTGAAAAGCTCTTGTTATAATATATTATATCAAATGCTATTAATTTTGAATTTTTTATAATATTATTTTCAAAATATGAAAAATAGAGAGTATGATATAATAATTGTAGGCTGTGGTGTAAGTGCATGTTTTTTAGCTTATGAGCTGATTTCTAATAACAATAAAATAGATATATTAATTATTGAAAAAGGAGATAAGCTAAATAATAGAAAATGTTTAAAAAATGATTTAGCTCTTCAAGTATGTCAAAATTGTAAATGCTGTAATATTCTCTTTGGTTTTTCTGGGCTTGGGAAATCTGAAGGAAAATATAATTATACAACACAATTTGGAGGTTTTTTAAAAGATATAGTTAATAAAGATAAAACTAAAATTTTATTTGAAAGAGTTGATTCTATTTTAACTTATTTTAAAAAAATGGATAGAGAACTTTATAATACTTATAACGAAGAGTTATCTATAAAAGCAAAAAACTGTGGAGCAAAAGCTCTTTTTTCAAAAACTCATCATTTAGGTACCTCTATTTCATTTGATGTTTATAATAATATATATGATTTTTTAAAAGATAAAGTATCAATTATATTTAACACAGAGGTTAAATATGTAGAAAAAAAGGCTAATTTTTCAATTCATACAGAAGATAATATTTATTTTTCTAAAAAAGTAGTTTTTGCAACAGGAACTAATTCTCAGAGTGTAAAAAATCTATTAGTTAATACTTTATCTATCGATTCTTCATTATATAGAGTAGATGTGGGCTTAAGAGTTGAAACAGATGTTAAAACATTTGAAAATATACTAAAAACTATTGGTGAATTTAAAATTGAAAATAATAATACATATACTTATTGTATGAATCCATATGGATATGTTGTTGAAAAAGATTTAAACTCTCATTTATGTGCTGATGGGCAAAATTATTTAGAATGTGGTACAAAAAGTCCTAATATAAACTTTAGTATTTTTTATCCTTTTATTTTCAATAGTGAGGCAGAATTATCATCTTTTTTAAATAATTTAAGAGAAAGCTGTGAAAACTCTATAGTAGTTCAAAGATTAGTTGATTTGAAAAATAATAAGATAACTTCTTCGAAAATTCTTAAATTAAATTCAATAAAGCCTTCTTTAAATGCCTTTAATGGTAATATAAATGATATATTTGATAAGGATTTTGTAAATGGAATTTTATTAATGATTGAGAAAATTGAAAAAATATTTGACATTAAAATTAATGAAGAGACAATTTTATATTCTTATGATTTAAAAAAATACTCAAACAAAATACAAATAGATAAGACTTTTCAAACTCCTATATCTGATTTATATGTAATAGGAGATTGCTCTGGATATACTAATTCATTAGCTCAAGCTGCTGCAAGTGGGATATATTTAGCTCCTTCACTTTTAAAATAAAAAAACTAAATATATCAATTTTATCTTTTTTTAGCAGATTTATTTAGATACTAATATTCTTGCCCAATACTTATTAACATTTAGGGATTTTAAATCTTCTTTGTTGTAATATTCATTATTTAACTCATCATAAAATGTATCAATTTCAGTATTAATATTTATATCATAATCATTTTCATTTGGATTTATAATTACATATACTATTTGATTCTTTATTTCACGTTTAAAGATGAAAGGTTTGTGGTATTCAAGAGAAACTTCTTGGTAGGAGCCTTGTTTTAAAGCTAAAGTTTTATTTCTTATTGTACTTACTTTTTTAATTACTGATTCAAGATTTTCTTCAACTTTTGTAATATTATTTATATCAATATATGGTCTAATTTCTTTATCTAAATTTATACCTTTTCTACCTTTAATTCCCCATTCACTTCCATAATAAATAGATGGGATTCCTGGGATAGTAAATAAAAGAATATAAATTGTATATAGATAGTAACAATTGTTTACTAAAGTTGCGAGACGGTCTTGATCATGGTT
The DNA here is from genome assembly GCA_964589355.1 of uncultured Spirochaetaceae bacterium. Taxonomy (GTDB): domain Bacteria; phylum Spirochaetota; class Spirochaetia; order Sphaerochaetales; family Sphaerochaetaceae; genus Pleomorphochaeta. The sequence continues at coordinate 1,609 of CAZPTG010000069.1, read as the reverse complement.
GTCAACAAAATTATATAATGAAAAGTAATTATATATTCCTTTATCAATATTAAATTGTCTATCAAGAGAGTAAGCAATTTCAAATAAATTTTGTTCATTATGACTTGAATATATTCCTTTAAATATTTCATAGTTTGTAGCTGAGTGTAATTTATTTGTATCACAAACATCTCTATAATCTTTATTTACAATTTCCCCCATTAACCAAAAATCAAACTTTTCTTTTTCACAAAATACTCTTAACTCTTCAATAAATTTTAAATCTAAACATTCGGCTGCATCAAGTCTAAGCCCATCAATGTCAAAATAAGCAATCCAATATTTAACAGCATCAAATAAATAGTTTTTTAATTCAGCATTTTCTAAATTGAATTTTGGTAATTCTGTATATCCAGCCCAGGTATCATATGTAAAAGGATCTTTCAAATTATTAGAATTATTGAAATTTAAATTTGAGAACCAAGAGCAATATTTTGATTTTTCTTTGTTTTTTAGTAAATCTTGAAATGCAAAAAAATCACGTCCACAGTGGTTAAATACACCATCTAAAACGACCTTTAGATTGTTTTGATGCATAACATTTACTAAATTCTTAAAACTCTCATTATCTCCAAGTCGTGAATCTATTTTATAATAATCACTAGTATCATAACCATGTGACTTTGATTCAAATATAGGAGAAAATAATACTGAATTACATTTCATATCCTTTATATGAGGTATCCATTTTTCAACCTCATTTATTCTATACTCATTTAAAGTATATGAATTGTAAAATGGAGCGTTACAAACTCCAAATGTAAAAAAATGATAAAAACAAGCCTCGTTGTACCAATTGTCCATTTTTAATTACCTGTATCATTAATATATATAATGATATTTTTCCTTTATAAATTGTTTTTTATATAATACCTACCGTTAGGTATATAAAGATGATAAATATATTATTATCTCTTATTTTTATTTTATGCATGAATTCCATGCATAAATTGATGTATTAAATCTTTAGATAAATCAGATGATAAATCAAACGAATTATCTTTTAAGTATAATCCAATGTAAGTGTTTATGATACCAATAAAACTCCATGTTAATTTTGTTTCTTTATTTGATAGATTAGTATGAGTTTTTGCAATATCAAAAAAAGTTTTTAAAATAATTTCATATTGAATATTATTATATTCATTAGAAATACTATATAGAGTTGAAGATTTAGGCATATATTGATTTGTTAAAATTATTCTATAAAATAAAGAATTATTTTTTGCAAAAATAAAATAAGTATTTGTAATATCAATTAATACAGGATAAATATCTTCAAAATAATTATCTGGATTAGGAGTATATGTGCTCACATTTTTAAGATTGTTGTTTAATTTTTCATAATATGTAGAAAGTAATTTTTTATATAAACCTTCTTTGCTTTTGTAATAATAATATAATGTTGGTTTTGTTATATTTGCACTATTTACTAATTCTTGAACAGATACAGCTTCGTACCCTTTTTTTGAAAATAGAGTTAGTGCACAATTTAAGATATTACTTTTATTATCTAATGGAGTGTTCATATTTATTGTATATACCAAACGGTATATAAAAGTCAATAACC
>CAZPTG010000068.1:0-10829 GCA_964589355.1 uncultured Spirochaetaceae bacterium | reverse complement strand
TAACTCATCAACAAAAATGATACAAGGTGCAGCTTTTCTTGCTTGTTCAAATAAATCTCTAACACGAGAAGCTCCCATACCTACAAACATTTCAACAAAGTCAGAACCACTAGTATGCAAAAATGAAACACCGGCCTCACCTGCTACTGCTTTTGCTAATAAAGTCTTACCAGTTCCTGGAGGTCCTACTAATAAAGCACCTTTAGGAATTTTAGCTCCAACTTTATGGAATCTTGCAGGTTTTTTTAAAAAATCTACAACTTCTAATAATTCATTTTTAGCTTCAAGCTGTCCAGCTACATCATTAAATGTTGTTTTATTTTCATCAGGCTTATATTCTTTTGCTAGGTTTTTACCAATACCGCCCATCATTTTAGAATTCATGCCATTTGCTTGACGATATAAAATAACCATAAAACCAACAAATATTATCCAAGGAACTATACTCAAAAATACAGAAAGATATGATATTTGCTGCTCTGATCCTGATACAATAATTCCTGCAGCGTTCAATTCATCAAGTAAATCTTCATCTAAATATGGAATTAATGTTGTCATTTTCATATTAGCTTGAGTTACAAAAGTAATTTTTTGATTAGCTTCAATATCGACAGTTTTTATTTGTCCTGATGCTACATATTGTTTAAAAGTAGTATATGGAACACTTTGACCATCAGCATTTGCCATACTATCAAACATTAATATTCCAAAAGTCAATAAAACAAAGATAAATATACCAAATGATAATCTATTTTTGGGATTTTTAAAGGGGCCTTTACCATCATTATTGTTATTATTATTATTTGATGAGCCTCCACCTTTTAAACCATTCCAAAAATCATTATTATTATTATTTGGTTTTTTATCGTTATTCTCATCCTCATCCATATAAATATTAACTTGTGCTGTTTTTCTGTTTTTTATAATACTCACTATCTATTCCTTTAAACAATACTATATATTCTAAGTGATTTTCCTACAAGGGGATTTTTTACTCTCTTTGCCAATCTATCTCTTCCTCCAAGATGTTTTGCAAAAATAGCAATAATACCACTTTTATCTTCAAGAACAATTACTTTTTTTCTATCTTCTTCATTCATTTTCCAACTTGTTAAAAATTTAGAAATCTCTACAGTCCCCTTATCCACAATTAATGAATCATCACTTCTAATATTTCTTACAATCAGTGGATAACTAATATCATCATCATCTATTCTCAATAAAGATGAATCATACTCATCTTTAGAAGTTATAACCATTTTCCTCTCAAGAATATCTATCACTTGATCAGATGGGGTTTTTATAACAAAACTAAAATTAAAAATCTCATTATATCTATTAATAACAAAAGTATCATCTTTTATCAATAATTTTATGTTTCCAAAAACTTGATAATCTGAATTTATTTTTTTTATTACATTATCTAGGTGGACTATTTTTTTAAAAGAAGGTACTTCAAATTTCTTAATTAATCTCGATAAAACATTATACCTTATTATATCTTCTTGTAAAAGATATTGTTTTCTATTAACAACATTATTTTCAATTAATGAATTAACTCTTTCTTCTGCAAGCGATACTAACCCAGTAAATAATAATGCATTTCTATGCACAATTTTCTTTGCATCTGGAAAAATAGCTTCAACTTTTGGTGAAATCTCTTGTCTTATTCGATTTCTCAAATAATCACTTTTTGCATTAGTAGAATCTTCACACCAAGTTAATCCAGCAACTTTTAATAATAATTTTAAATTATCTTTAGAATAAGCTAATAAAGGTCTAACAATTTTAATTGAATCTTGTATCCGATATTCTTTTATACAAGTTAAAGATAAAAGAGAAGATCCATTGAAAGATCTCATAATCATAGTTTCTAATTGATCATCAATTGTATGAGCTGTTGCAATTGCATCTATATTATTATCTTTACAATAGTCAATTAAATATTTATACCTTAAATAACGTGCAGCATCCTCTATACCATTATTTCTAATTTGTGATTGCTTTTCGACTTGTCCTTTTTCTAGAACAATTTCTTTATATTCTACACCAATAGATTTGCAATTATATTTATTCTTTTCACTTTCAAGCAATAACTCATTATCATCTCTCAAACCGTGATTAACATATATAGCTACTAATTTTTTATTATCTAAATATTGCGATAATAAAAACAATAAAGCCAAGGAGTCACTACCACCAGAAAAAGCAATAGCAATTCGATCATTTTGTAATTCAGGGTATTTTTTAAAATATTCTGAAACCTTTTCCATAAAGCCCGCCTAAAATAGTAATAATAAAAATATGATTAGAAAAACAACAATAGTCAACTATAAAATAAAGAAAAGGTTTCTAATTAAAAAAACTTCACTTTAACTTCACATTATATTTTTGCATAACATTTTCTATAGACTCATTATTTATAATATCAATTAGCGCATTATTTGCTTTTTCAATTCCTTGATTAAATAATGTTTGATTTTTTTCAACACCTAATACATGATCTACAACGCTATTTCCATTTTCAGGTCGACCTATACCAATATAAATCCTTATAAAATCTTTCTCACCATTTAAATTATTAATGATACTTTTTATTCCATTATGACCAGCTGTACCACCACCTTTTTTTATCCTTATATAGGATAAAGGTAAATCCATTTGATCACAAATAACTATAATATCTTTAGTTTCTACATTTTTAAAATAAGGTAAAATATTTCCACTATTATTCATATATGTTAAAGGCTTAATTAAATAAAAACTCTCATCATCTTTTTGTAATTTTGCACGCTGGTATAAACGAAAACAGCGCTTCTTCATTTTTAAATGAAAAAACGCTGCACATAATTCTATTACTTTAAATCCACAATTATGTCTTGTTTCTTTATACTCAGCTCCAATATTTCCTAAGCCAAGTATTAATTTCATAAAATTATTCCTCTGTTGATACTTCTTCTTCTTCTTCAAGCAAGTCATCTTCAGTTTCTTCTTTTTCACTCTTAGGAGCTTTTACAGAAGCAACTGTTTCATCACTATCTGTTAAAATAGTAACTTTATCAGAGACAACTAAATCTTTTACAGAAATATGACCATTTAAATCAATTGGTGTAACATCAACTTTAATATCTACAGGTAAGTCTTTTGGAAGACATTCAACTTCAACTTCATGAATAATAACATCTAAGATACCGCTTTTTCTACATCCAACTGGATTACCTTCAATAGAAAGAGGTACAAATGCATGTAATTTTTCACCACGAACAACTTCATAGAAGTCAACATGATAAATAACATCAGTCATAACATTTTCTTGGAAAGATTTTACCAATACTTCATGTTCTTTATTATCAATTTTTAATGTAATAAGTGTTGATTCTGAAATAGAATTTAATGCTAGTGTAAATGAATGTGCATCAATTACAATATGCATAGGTTTTGTTTTACTACCATATACAACAGCAGGGATTTTTCCAGCACGTAATAAACGTCTAGAACCGGCGCTTCCGAAATCGGAAGTACGAAGAGTTGCTTCAAAAACATGTTTTGACATACTTTTTCTCCTAATACTCTCATTGGATTAATCCAATTACCATGGGATAATTAACACATAAGTGTCTACGCTATACTACTGTTATAGAAGAATTGGGTCAAGTATAAAAAAGAAGGAAAAGATAAAAAAAACCTGCTTAAATAGCAGGCTTAGGCTGGGAAGGAGGGACTCGAACCCCCGGTGCCGGCACCAAAAACCAGAGCCTTAACCACTTGGCTACTTCCCAACGACAGAAGGTAAATTACAACAATTTTTAAAATTTGTCTAGCACTTTTTTAAAAAAAAATTTTTTTTTAAAAAATATTAATTTTCTTCACTCTGTTCGTTTGAATATGCTTCTAGAATTTTTTCTTGCAATTTATTTCTAAATGGGCTGTTTATTGGGTGAACAATGTCTTTGTACTCATTATTAGCAGTTAAACGAGCGGGCATAGCTATAAAAAACCCATTTTTACTTTCAATAACTTTAATATTGTGCACTACAAATTCATTATCAAAGGTTACAGTAGCATAAGCTTTCAACTTACTTTCACCATTAACAGTACGAATTCTAACCTCCGTTATGTTCATTCTAAACTCCTTTTTTGTATCATGCTACTAACATTATATTAGATATTTGAGAAAAAACAACTATTATAATAGTTATTATTCCTATTTTTTTCTAAAAAAGTAAAGTTATTATAACAGCAATTATTTTTGTTATAAATAATAAAACAAGTCGAACCAGATCCACTTAAGTGGGAAAAAATATCATTATAATTATTTAAATCATTCAATATTTCACTCTCAACCACTAATTCAAAATCATTATAAAAATATACTTTCCAAGTTTCTAATCCTGACTTAAAAATATCTATAAGATCTTTTTTCGATTTAAAAGTATTTTTTTCAATATTATCTAGTTTATTAAATGCTCCTTTCGTACTTATTCCCACAATAGGCTTAAAAAGTTTTATTTGATAATCAAAATTTATATCTATCGGAGTTATCTTCTCCCCTTGTCCTTCAACATAAGCAAATGTTGTATCATAAATAAAAAAAGGGACATCTGAACCAACTTTAAGAGCTAAGTCTAATAAATCTTTTTTGTTTAAAGATTTCTCACAATACATATTATTAATTGTTTTTAAAACATAAGCTGCATTACTTGATCCACCCCCTAGACCTGCTTTTATTGGAATATTCTTTATTACATTAACTCTTACACAGAGATTAAAACGTGTTTTTTCACACCACAATCTAATAGCTTTAGTTATTGTATCTTCGCCTTCTAATTCACAATTATGCAAACCATTCACAACAACCTTTAATTTCTCACTTTCAACTACATCAATAATTAACAAATCATGTAAATCTATTTTAGCGAAAATAGATTGTATATCATGAAATCCATCATCTCTTTTAGGACCAATTGCTAAATGCAGATTAATTTTTGCATATGATTTTATTTCTTTTCTCACAACCTAACTCCATTAGCTTCTAATTGAATTTCAACTTTTTCACTCCAACCTTTATTTGCTAGTGGTGAAGCTGGGGATGGATGCAATATAGAAAAATAAGGAATTGTATCATTTTTCAACTTTTTCTCAGCATATTTACCAATACCAATAAGTTTTTCACATTTTAATAAATCAATAGTTTCAAATAAATATCTATCACAAACTGAATCTAACATTTCTCTAGTTTCTTTTGATAACTTATTTGGTGTTATATTTTTTGCTGTTTTGACTTTTGATAAAAACAGCAGTGGACAATAATTAGCTACATATATATTTTTCTTCATATCTTTAGGATTAGGATAATAAGTTTTAAACAAATTCCATAATCTTAAACCACTGATTTCACTTCTCACTATAGATAAACCTTCAACTTTTCTATTAGGATGTTCTCTCTCAGGTTTATATATAGGTTTATTTATTTTTAGATATTCTTTTACTGTATTAACCTCCCCAAAAGGAATTCCTGTTTGAGCCATTCCAAAAGGACCAGGATTCATTCCTAGAAAAAAATATTTTGTTGGAGAGTCTACATATTCACGTATATATTCATAAAACATTTCTTTTGCATAAATTAAAGGATTATATATATAAATATCATCTTCAATATTTTTCTTAACTTTTTCTATTTCTTTAGAAAATTCATCACTTAATATAATTAATTGTTTTGTAACATTCATATATTATATATTAACATATATTTAATATTTTAATTAATAAAGCTCAAACTAATAAATGTATTTTTTATTAAGTACTAGCTTATTTTATTTCCATACTATAAACTATATGCTATGGAAAAAGAAATTAATTTAAAAGCTATCATTTTTGATAAAGATGGAACACTTTTTGATTATTCTTCTGTTTGGCATGAAGTAATTAGTAAATCAATTGACAAAGCTTTTAATAAAACAAATATAAAAAGAAAAGAGAAAAGAAAAAAAGATTTAATACAACTACTTGGTATAGATGAAGATGGAAAAACTATTGCCTCAGGTGTTATTTTTTCTCATGGTAAATTTAATATTACAAAAAAAGGATTAAAATATTGTCTCACAAATTTTATTAGACCATCATCTTTAATAAAATTTACAAAAAAAATTCAAGAATATAATAATATTTTAATTGAAGAAAAAATTAAATCAATGGATTTTTCAAAACAAAAAAAACTATTTAAATCATTAAAAGATCAAGGATATAAAATAGGAATTGTCACAATTGATAATAAAATCTCTGCTGAATTATTTGTAAAATATATGGATATAGAAAAATATGTAGATTATCTTTCAACAAATGATGATGATTTAAAAAACAAACCTAACCCTGATTCTTTAAATTATTTTTGTAACAAATTTAACATCTTCCCTGAAGAAGTAGCTATCGTCGGAGATACTATATCCGATATGAAATATGCTATTAATGGAAAAGCAGGCTATAAAATTGCATTACTATGGGGCTCTAATGATTATACTAATTTAAAAAAATATGCAGATGTAATATACCCAAATCTTTATTATCTTTTAGAAGATAATGTTATTTTCAATAATAAATAAAACTCATATTTATTTCTCATACAAATATTTATCACAATACTTTTTTATTGACAAAACACTGTTTAATTGTCAATATATATAAAAAGTTAATTAAAAAAATGAGGAATTATAAATGAAATATTCATGGGATAAATATCTAGATCCATATAGAGGCAAATATTTTAATGGCGATTGGCCAACATTATCACAAATTTTCCAAATGACTTTGGATAAATTCCCAAATAGAATTTGTTTTACAAAATTTAGTCCTAACAGATTTTCATTAACTTATAAAGAAGTCTATGATTTTTCACTAAACATTAGCTCCTATTTAAGAGACAACGGGTTAAAGAAAGGTGATAAAGTTGCTATTAATGGGAAAAATAGCATTGAGTGGGCAATCGCATATTTAAGCATAAATTTTGCAGGTGGTGTTGTAGTTCCCCTAGATAATCAATTAACTATAAAAAAAGTAAAACAATTATCAGAATATAGCGATTGTAAATTTTTCTTAGGGGATAAAAATATTTTAGAATCTCTTGATAAAACTTATCCTCAATATTTAGATACATATAATTTATGTTTAACCTTACAAGGTAAGAGTGAAAAATATAAATCAATGATGATTGTTAAACCTAAAAAAATATTAAAAATCAGTGAAGGAAATGAAAATGATGTTGCAGCTATTTTATTCACAAGTGGAACAACTGGAAATGAAAAAGGCGCTGTATTAACTCAAAAGAATATTGTAAGTGATGTATATCAAGCAAAAGACAAACAATTTTTACAATTAGATGAGAATGATATATTATATGCACTATTACCACTGCACCATAGCTATTGTTGTACTGCTGTTTTGTTAGTTTCTATTACTTTTGGATGTGAATGTGTTTTTGGTCATGGAATAATTGTTTCAAGAATGGTAAATGATTTAAGTAAAGGTAAAGTCACTGTATTTATGGGAATCCCATTACTATATAATAAACTACTTGCAGGAATGATGAAAGAAGTTAAGAAAAAAGGTTTTATTACAAATACTGTTATACATACACTTATGTTTATCAACGGATTCTTTAAAAAATATTTTAAAAAAAATCCATTTAGAAAATTCTTTGATGATAAACTCTTATCAAAAGTTGGCTTTGCTCATAATAGAATATTAATATGTGGGGCAGGACCTCTTTCTCCAAAAGTATTTAAACAATATCAACAACTTGGACTAGATTTTATTCAAGGATACGGTCTTACAGAAACAAGTCCAATTCTAGCATTAAATCCTGTATCTAAATTTAAAATTGATTCTGTTGGAAAAATGTTTGCTCTAGTAGATACAAAAATTTTAAATCCCGATTCTACCGGAGTTGGAGAAATTGCAGTAAAAGGACCTAACATTTGCCAAGGCTATTATAAAGATGAAAAAAATACTAAAAAATTATTTAATGAGGAAGGATATTTAAAAACAGGTGATTTAGGATACCTTGATAAAGAAAACTATTTATACTTAAAAGGAAGAGCAAAAAACATTATAGTTACCGAAGGTGGTAAAAATGTTTATCCTGAAGAAATTGAAGATTTATTCCAATTACATCCTCAAATTGATCAAATATTAGTTAGAGGATATCAAGAAAAAAAAGATGTTCCTGCAGAATGCATCGAAGCTGTAATATATCCTAGTGAAGATTATTTCAAAGAAAAAGTTGAAAAAGTTCAAGATGAAATTGATGAAGTAATAAAGTTAGTAAATAAAGAGTTAAGTGGTTATAAAAAAATTGGAAAAGTTACTATTGTTGATGAGCCTATGATAATGACTAGTACAAAAAAAATTAAAAGAAATTTGATAGATAAATAAAAAAATCCCTAATTTATTAATATATTTGTTAACTTATCGACTTTATAACAAACAAATGATATTATAATTAGTATATGAATACTTTAATTAAAAACGCATTAATCCTTGATATGTGTGAAAGAAATAAATCATATCGAGGAGATATAAAAATTGAAAACGGGAAAATTAGTGACAATCCAAATTTTATAGCAGAAAGAGAAATTGATGCCTCTTCTATGATTTGTATGCCCTCTTTAATTAATGCTCATACCCATACTTCTATGGGATATATGAGAAATTATAAAGATACAGCTCCTGATTTAATGTCTTGGCTAAAAGAAATTTTTCCACTTGAAGCAAAATTAGAAGCAGAAGATATTTATTGGGGATCCCAAATTGCCCTCTCTGAGATGATAAAATCAGGTTGTACTGCTTACAATGATATGTATTTTATGATGGACCAAACTTGTGAGGCAACACATCATGCTAAAATGAGAGCCAATATTGGTATGACTCTTTTTGGCTCCGTTAAAGATAATCAAGATAGAATAAAACCTAATACGAAAATTGCTGATACCTATTTAAGCAAATCTAATGGATTAATTAAATTCAATGTTGCACCTCATGCAATTTATACAACTCCACTTGAAACTTATCTCTTTGCTAGAGATTGGTTATTAGAAAGAGGTGGAGATTTGCACACTCATATGAGTGAAACAATGAGTGAAGTTAATAATAGTTTAAAAGAGTTTAATCAAACTCCATTAATGTATTTAGAGAAAAATGGAGCATTGAAGGATATTAAAGCTGTTTTAGCTCATGGTGTTTATTTAAGTGATGATGAAATAAAACTTTGCAGTGAAAAAGATATGAGTATTGTACACAACCCTAGTAGTAACTGCAAACTTGCAAGTGGTATTGCTCCTATTGCTAAATTCAGAAATAAAGGTGTAAATGTAGCATTAGGAACAGATGGCGCATCTTCAAATAATAATTTAAATATGATGGAAGAAATGCATCTATCTGCAATGTTAAGTTGTGTTTCAACTATGAATCCTATAGCAAGCACACCATATGATATTATTAAAATGGCAACAACTAATGGTGCAAAAGCTTTATCTATTGATGATAAAGTTGGAACTATTGAAGTTGGCAAAGATGCTGATATTATCTTAATAGACACAAACAAACCACATCTAACACCTATTAATGATCCCTTCTCTGCAATAGTATATAGTGCTCAAGCAAGTGATATTGACAGTGTTTTTTGTAAAGGTGAGATGTTGATGCAAAATCGAAAACTATTGAGCATAGATGTTGATCTAGCTATGAAAAAAACAAAAAGTAAATGGAATGATTTACTAAAGAGATAAAAAAAAGGAATAACAATGAAAGAACCATTTAATACATTAGAATTTATAGATGAAAAATTATTATTAATAGACCAAAGATTATTACCAGCTAAATTTGAAATATTTGAAGCTAAAAATCACAAAGATATTGAATTTGCAATAAGAGATATGGTAGTGAGAGGAGCTCCTGCAATTGGGGCAACAGCTGCATATGGTGTATATTTTGCTTATAAAGAATTTGAAAAAAATGAAAAAGATTTTTTTAAAGCTTGTGATTTTATAAATGCTTCTCGTCCAACAGCTATTAATCTAAAATGGGCTATTGATAGAATGCTTTTAGTTTATGAAAATAATAAAAATGATAGCAATCTATTAAATATATTAAAAAAAGAAGCAATAAAAGTACAAAACGAAGACATTCAAACTAATAAACAAATTGGAGAAAATGGATTAAAAATAATTCCTCAAAACGCTACAATTCTTACTCACTGCAATACAGGTGCATTGGCTACAGCAGGTTGGGGAACTGCACTTGGTGTTATAAAAAGTGCTTTTTATTCAAATAAAAACATTTTTGTTTATGCTGATGAAACTCGTCCTCGTCTTCAAGGTGCACGATTAACAGCATGGGAATTAGCTCAAGCTAAAATTCCAAGCAAATTAATACCTGATAGCGCCGCTGCCACATTGATTAGAGATGGAAAAATTGATTTAGTAGTACTTGGAGCTGATAGAATTGCAACTAATGGAGATGTATGTAATAAAATTGGTACTTTTATGCTATCAGTAATTTGTAAAGAGTATGGAATACCTTTCTATAGTGCTGCACCTTTATCAACAATTGATTTTAGTATAAATGACGGTAGTGAAATTCCAATTGAAGAAAGAGATAAAAATGAAGTTCGATTTGTAGGAAAATCACAAGTTGCTCCTTTAGATATTGATGTATTTAATCCTGCATTCGATGTAACTCCACATCAAAATGTAACTGGAATAATTACAGAAAAAGGTGTTATTTACCCTCCTTTTAAAGAAAATAAACGAATCTTTTTAATTTTTGCTCCCGTTAAC
>CAZPTG010000067.1:0-10965 GCA_964589355.1 uncultured Spirochaetaceae bacterium | reverse complement strand
GTTAGAGAAAATATATTAACAATTACTTTTATTAAAACTATTTAAATAAATTATAAATTTTAGAAATAATTAAAACATTTATTAGTTTTTTAGCTTTTAAATTACTAAAGTATTTTTTATTATTGCACATTTTGCAAGATCTCTTAATTTCTTCTGTGTGGCCTTTTGTCATAATTGAAATTTCATAAGTTGAATAAAACATATCATTTCTCCTTTGATTTATTTTGTAATCATATATTAGAACCAAATCTAATATATGTCAAGGTTTTTAATATATATTTTAGAAAAAAATCTAATATATAGATATAAATGTATTAGAAATAAGCGTTTTTAGACAATAAAAGGTATTATTTTAATTTATTTTATTATTAAATGTGGAAAAAAAATCAATTTGATTGTTATTTTTTATTTTTTATAAATATATGTTCGAAATAATTCTAATTTATATTGTCAAATTGAATATAGTATTGTATTATTAATATTATGAAAATTATTAATAATGAAGCAGTAGATTTTATTTTTGCTCTAAGAAGATTTGGAATTCGCAATATGGATAAAGATTTAGATTATCCGGGTATTATTGAGATTGATAATTGGTGTAGAGAATATGAGAAAAAATTATCACCTTTTTTGCTTAATGACATTTCTCTTTTAAGTGAAAAATCTGTATTAGTTACTTTGTACCTTTTTATAAAAGTTCATGAAAATTCAAAAGTAACTACATCTGAACAATTTCTATCTTTAATAAATAGTATATCAGCTGAAAATTTTAAAAATGATATAATTAATCAACTTTTTCAAGAAGAAGTTGATGAGATAAATATTGAAACAATTTATAATGCAGTATTAAATGATGGACTTCATCCTAATCATGATGTAAAAGAAGAATCAGAGTTGCTTTTTGGGGTATTAAATGATCCTGAATATTTTCTAACTAGGTTAAAAACAACTTTTACTCAATTTTATAATCTTGTTTATCTTCCAAATAAAGATAAATTTAAAAAGCTACATAATGAAAAGTATGATTGGCATGTAAAAAAATTTAATGAAAATCCACAAGAATATTTAAAAGCATTAGGACTTTATAGCATAGTTGAAGAGTGTTCTTCTTTAGAAGAGATTTCTTATTATTTTTCTCTTTTTTCAGACAATGAAGTATCTGTTTTATGGGATTCAAAAACAATTATTATAGGTGGAGGTACAGATGTAAGAGTGATTCAACAATCAGCTAAAACAAAAACTGATTTGTTTTTCTCATGTTTAGGAGATCCTAAGAGATTAGAAATCTTACGACTTACATCGCAACGACCTTGGTATAGTACAGAGCTAGCTAATCATTTTAATTTAAAACCAGCAACACTCTCTTATCATATAAATAAACTTGTTGAAGCTGATTTATTAAGTATTCGAAAAGGTGAAATAAAAAGATTTTATTATACACTAAATAAAGATTCTTTAGAAACATATTTAAATTTTGTTTCTCAAGATTTATTAAATAAAGAAAATATGAATAAATAAAATGTTTTTTTTCTTTACATTTATCTTAAATATTGTGAATTTATTGCTCTCGTGATAATATAAGATATAATCAATTTGTATTATTATAGGAGATTTTAAGATGAAAGATTTAAAGTCATATATATTGATTATTTTAATATTTTTACTTTTTTCATCGTGCCCTTTAAACAGAGATTTAAATTCATCAAATGAATTTATTGAGATTCCATTATTAGATACTCCAGATCAAATAATTGATTTTGTAGAAACTTATGATGAGCCTTTAAATGATTATTTTTATGAATATGCACTAAGATATAATAGAGTTAATACTTTAGTTAATAGTGTTTTATTTATTGATCATGATAAAACTGATAGACAATCTTTAATTTCTTTAAGTGACGCCGCATTAAATGAAGTTGAAGATTTTATTTCTTTTTGTAAAGAAATGGAAATATGGAGTGAGAGTGTTTTTGAGCCAGCAATTGAAAACGAAAAACAAAATATTTCTAAAGATATATTTTTAAAATCTAAAGTTGGTGGAATGAGTGATATAGCTTATGCTCGACGACTTGTTGAAATGTATTTAGATGTAAACTATGGTACAACTTTTTCTCCAAGTGACATTTCTAGAAAAACTGGGATAGAAATGTCTAAAATTAGATTTTTAATGAATCAAGTTTCAAGAGAATATTTAACACAAGTTGATATTGTTAATGAAGAAGTTATAGCCAAAGAAGTAGAATTTTGTGAAACTGTACGAGATACAGCTGGCGCTGTGAATTCTACACTAGCTCTTGCAACACCACTTGGAGCTTTCACTAGTGCAACAGCATCTGTTACAACAACAGCTGCAGCTGCTACTGGATGGATACAAAAGGCAAAATATGCAACTACTGTATTAGAAAATGCAAGTGCTGCAATTACATTTACTAACAATGTAGTAAATATTGCAGTTGAAGAAGACAATATTCCAACAGCTGTTAAAACAGTTAATAAATATAATTCATATATTTCTTTAGTGTTTGGTGGTGCAAGTGGTTTTAGTTCAAGTACTAGAGGTGAAAAAGCATTAGCTATTATTGGCACTGCAACAGATGGTGTGACAAATTATATAAATATTGATGACGACGGTATTAAATTAAGTCAAAAGCCTCAGTTATCTACCACTATAAATAATATTGATGTTGAAACTTACAATGGAGCTTTAGCTAAAGGGAACTATAAAATTCCTGATCAAGAAAATATTGATGATTGGACTTTTGCTGATTTTGATTGGAATTTAAAAGGGGACTCTTATTGGCAAAATATTTATGATAAAATAGAAGATGTTTCAAGTGATACTTATAAAGAATTTGAAGATTTATATATGCAATTTGTAGAAGATTGGAGAGTGAATAATGGTGATAATTTAACTACATCTGAAACTATAGAAAAAGATAATATTCTCCCTGAATTTTTTGAAGATGGAGGAGATGAAGATTTTAATGATTATCAAGATATTGCTATTATACCAAATCAAGATGAGTTTGAAGTTTCTATAGTTTTATCTGGTTCAAATGGATTAGTACCTTATAATGCAAAATTTAGAGCAAAATTAAATAATAGATTTTTATTAGATAATTTAAAATTATATTGGGATTTTGGTGATGGTACCTCTCTAATACAAACAATTGATGAAGATGGCTTTAATCCTGAAATTAATCATTTATATTCTAGTGAGGGAATTTATTCAATTTCTCTTAGAGCTGTTGATAATAGAGGATTTAGTGCTGAAGCTGATGTAAATGTGAGTGTAGGGAATAACCTTCAAGATGTAATTGATAGCTATGAAGGCTCTCAAGCTATTATATATGTGCCACCAGGAACTTATACAGGTGGGTATATTTCTAATCGTGTTTTGAGATTATACTCTGGTATTACTCTTTGGGGGAATAAAGATTCAACCTTCATTGATGCAAGTGTTGAAATGTATCCTAATACAAGATTAGAAGGTTTTACTTTTGTTGGAACAAATCGTTGGGGGGAAGGAATCATATTTGAAGCTCAAGATGATGATGTAAAGCAAGATTTAGAAACTTATGATATAGAAATTATTAATAATGTTTTCAATTCACCTGAGTATTCAAATGCTATATTTTTAAGACCTATAGTTATAAATGATGTTGAAACACTTTATAGTGGTGAGATAAAAAATAATGTTTTCAATAATCTATCTAATTTTCTTATTTGTGGAAGTTTTAAAGGTGAGATTAGTTATAATAAAATATATGGTTCAAATTCAAACCCCTCACTTGTACTAAGAGGACTAGTTGATTCTAATATTAATAATAATTTATTTGAAAATTCAGGTGGAATAAGAATAATTAATGATGTAGAAAATTCTAATATTTTAGAAAATACTTTCACCAATACTAGAAATTCAGGATCAATTAAAATAGTAGGTGATTTGTTTAGTAATAGCCAAATATCTAAAAATAACATAAGTGATTGTGAATATGATAAAGGTGGTATTTCTATAAATAAAGTAGATCAAAGCTCTAAAGTAAGTGAAAATACAATAACCAAATCAAATGGTAGGGGTATTTATATTAGTACTCTTGATGGTGAAATATCTGAAAATGAAATTAGTGAAAATACTTCAAGAATAAATATGTCTGTTAATAACTTAAATTCAACTGGAATTATAAAAGATAATATAATTAGTGATAATAAAAAGTTTTATGATAATATAACTCCTCATTCATATCCTGCAATGAAAATTGATTCTTTTGAAGGCTCAATTACCAATAATATAATAAGTAATAACTCTTGTGCAGGTTTAAATATTTATGATTTTAAGGGTGGTCAATTATTTGGTAATACTATTTTTAATAATCAAAATTGCGGGGTATATATTGGACCAATTCAAGCAGAACAACCTTCTTATATAATAAAAGATTCTAATAATATATATAATAATTCAGTTTATGATGATTCATATTATTATGTTGATTTGTCAACACCTTGGGAAGATGATACAATTCCCGATAAACCAGCTCAATAAATTATTAATTCATAATACCTAGATTTGTAGCATAGCTAACTGCTTCAGCTGAATTTGTTGCGCCTAATTTTGATAATATATTTTGTCTATGATTATTTACAGTTACACAACTTATACCTAAAAAATCAGCAATATTATTGCTTGGATATCCATTTGATACAAGTCCTAAAATTTCCATCTCTCTTTTAGTTAGAGGGGAGGGAGTACTAGAATCATTAATATCAAATAAAACTCTTTCTTGAGTTGTTATATTTTCCATATATCTTCTAGCAGGAACTATTTGATTGGGTATAGGTGATATATCATTTATTATTAAAACAAGCCAAATATTGCCAATATTATCAAGTTCAATTGTTAACATTTGTTGAATAAGTCTTATCCATTTGCCATCTTCTCTTTGAATCCTAAAATCTTGACAGGTTTTATAATTTTTTCGTTTTTCTATTTCTAAAGATTTTAAATATTTAAAGCTTTTTATGCTAGTATCATAAAATACTTTTCTATCTTCTTCATTCATCTTAGATAAGAAATAAGACATATTAAAGCAATCATTATTTTTATTTGTAGAATTTAGTAAGTATTTAAAATTAGATGTTAAAAATGCATAATTCATCCTAGCCATATCAAAAACAGCTATTGAGCTTTTTTCTACACTATCTAATAGTTTTAAAAAAGGTTTTATGTTTTCAAGTTTTTTAGTATCTATATTATTAGTATCAATTTTAAATTCAGATAAAGCTTTTATATATTCTTTATAATCCATTAATATCTCCAAAAATAATGATAATTCATCATATACAATTTTTTCTAACAAGTCTATAAAATAATAGTAATAATACATTTACGTTTTTATTAATTTATGTGTATATTTATTATTTTGAATTAAGTTATCTTTAAAAGATAATTGTTATTGTGCATTATAATTTGAGTTAGTGCAAAAATAAACTTTATGTTATAATTATAAATAATGATTTAGAATTGATATAATTAAAGAGGGGTATTTGTGAAAAATGTATTTTTAATTTTATTAACTACATTGATTATAAGTTGTAATAGTGAAGAAGTTTCTTTTAAAGAGGGAAGATGGGAAGGTCTAATTAATACAGGCATTACAAATTTAAATCTCATATTAGATTATGATGGAAATGATGCTTATTTATCTATTGCAGAGCAAGGGATAATTAAGCTAAAGGTTTCAGATTTAACTATCAATAATAAAATTATTAAATTTAGTATTAATGTTGGACAAACTCTTATAAATTTTGAAGGAAATAGAAATTTATCAAGTGAAGATAATAAAGATAAAATAAATGGTAAATTCTTCCAAAATGGGCAAATAAAAGATTTTTCTCTATCCTATATAGGTGATATTCCTTTTGAAAAACCTTTTGATATTTTAAAACCTTCAGGTGATGATAAAATTCTATATTTAAATAAAGATAATATAAAATTATCAGCAAGGCATAGAATTCCATATAAAGATTCAAATAAATGGGCTGCTTTAATTGTAGCAGGTTCTGGCCCAACTGATGGAGATGGCAATTCAAAGATTTTAAATGGGGATAATAATTCACTTCTAAGATTATCTAATGCTTTATGTGATTTTGGTATTCCATCTATTCGTATTGATAAAAGAGGTACCGGATTTAGTAGCGATAGTATAATTAAAGAAGAAGATCAAGATTTTTCTGTTTTAATTGACGATGTAAAAGATTGGTTATATAAGTTAAAAGAAATTTATCCAAATCGAAAAATAGTGGTTATGGGACATTCTCAGGGGTCTCTTGTTTCAATGGTTGCTTCAAATGCCATTGGTTGTGATGCTTTTGTATCTATTTCAGCAACAGGCTTTACAATTGATGAAACTCTAAAAAAACAATTAAATATTTATAATAAAGAATTTAGAGATAAATCTAATTTTATTTTAGATGAGTTGAAAAAAGGTAATCTTGTTAATCAAGTTCCAAAGACTCTCTATACATTTTTTAGACCTTCAGTGCAACCTTTTCTTATTTCATATATGAAATATGATCCAATAGATGTTATAAACAAATCAAAATATCCTATTCTTATCATACAAGGAGCTAAAGATAGTCAAACAAGTGTTGAAGATGCAAATATGTTATATAATAATTGCACAAATTGTGATTTAACAATTATAGAAAATATGAATCATTTACTTAGAAATGTAGATAATTTAATTGAAGATAAAATGACATATAATGAAGATCGGCTTCCAATTTCTAAGGAGTTGATAGAAAATATAATTGATTTTTTGACTAAAATTAATTAATTAAAGGAGCATATATATTATGGAAATTCAATCAAAAATTTTATTATTTTTGCCAATTTTAGTTATTCATTTTGTATTGATGATTTATACATTAAGAATTTTGTATAAAACAAGAAAAACAAAAACATTATCAGTTGCTATTTGGGTTATATTAATAATTGTGATTAATATATTTGGATCTTTAGCTTATCTTTTTTGGGGAAGGGAATATGCAGATAATAAAAACACATAATCTTAGTAAATTTTATAATAAAGGAAAGTTTAAAGCATTAGATAATTTAAATATAGAAATTGAAAAGAATACTATTTTTGGTTTTTTAGGTCCTAATGGTGCTGGAAAAACAACTACTTTAAAGTTACTAACAGGTTTGATTAAACCTAGTAATGGAGAGATTTGGATTAACAATTCACTTATAAATAAAGATAATTTTATAAATAATAATATAGGTTATTTATCACAAAATCCTAAATATTATGATTGGATGAGTGCATATGAATTATTAACTTTTGTTGGAAAATTATTTAATTTTTCTAAAAAAGATGCATCAATTAGAGCTGATGAATTAATTGAACTATGTGGCATAAATGATTATAAAAATAGAAAAATAAGAACATATTCAGGTGGGATGGTGCAAAGAGTTGGAATTGCACAAGCTTTGTTTAATAAACCTGATGTATTATTTTTAGATGAACCTGTATCCGATATGGATCCCCTCGGGAGAAAAGAAATTTTAGATTTTATTAAAATTTTGAAAAAAGATACTACTGTTTTTATGTCTTCTCATATATTAGAAGATGTGGAGAGAGTGTGTGATAGTATTGCAATTATCAATAAAGGGCATTTGATAAAAGTATCTGATACTCAAGAATTAAAAAATGAATTTACTAAAAAGGCGGGTACAATTGAAATAAAATTATCTTCTAATAAAGATTTAAATAAATGCAAGGCTTGGATAAATGATTATATTAGCAATAAATATAGCATAAATGATTTGAAAATTGTAATTGGAGAAAAATATTTCAAATATTATAAAAATGATTTTTTTAAAATGGTTGGAAACTCTTCTATTAATATTGAAAGTTATAAAATAATAAAACCATCTTTAGAAGATATTTTTGTATCAATAATAGGAGAAGATAATTATGAGAAAAGTGTTAACTAATTTATTGTATAAAGATTTACTAGATTCATGGAGAAATTATAAAGTATTAATAATTGTTATTACTTTTTTATTTTTTGGTTTAATATCTCCTCTAAGCGCATATTTTATGCCTCAATTGTTAAATATGATAGGCTCTGATCAGGGGGTTTTAATTGAAATAAATACACCAACACAAATGGATAGCTATCTGCAATTTCATAAAAATATTTCTCAAATTGCTCTATTAATTATGATATTTTTGTTTATGGGAAATGTGTCAAATGAAAAAGAAAGTGGGAGTGTAGATTTTTTATTAGTAAAGCCAATAAAATCTAGTTTTTATATTATTTCAAAATTTATTTCATTATTAATTTTAGCTTTTTTTGCAATGCTAATTTCTACAATCACTTGTGGTTTTTATACTTTTTTTCTTTTTAAAACTTTAGTAATTAGTGATTTATTGAGAATGTCATTTTATTTATATTTTTATATAATAACTATATTATCAATAACTATTTTATTTAGTTCATTAGTTAAAAAACAATTTGTAGCTGGGATTTTTACATTTTTGACTTGGATTATTATTCAATCTCTTTCTTCGTTTTCTTTTTTAAGAACATTTTTACCAACAAGAGTACTAAATGAAGCTCATTTAGCTGCAGTAGGTATGTCTAGTAATATATATTCTATTATTAATTCAATTATTATGATATTAATTTGTTTAATTATAGCAATTTATGGATTCAAAAAACAAAGAGATTCTTTATAAAATTATAATATAAAAAGTGGATATATTGTTATTTTATTATCCACTTTATATTATCATAAATAAAAATATCTCTAAATATATTAATCATTATAATAAAGATTTTTTATAATTCTTTTGTATTCAAGGTTTATATAATCTTCATTTATTGTTTGTAATTTATAATTTCTAATTACCCATGATCCTTTTACTAAAACATGTTTTATAATATTTTCATTTCCATTGATTAGAATATTATAAAGTATATTAGAAAATTCTTTCTTATTTATTAATGGCCATAGTTTTGGATTATTTTTGTCAAAAAAGATCAAATCTGCATCTGCACCTTTTTTAATAACTCCTTTTTTATTTTCTTTCATAAAAGCTTTTGCACCATTAACACTGACCATTTTGAATATATCTTCAACTTTATATTCTGAAATATCAGAGACTGTTTTCAAATAATAATAAGTTTTTCTCATAACTTCCCAAATATCTGATAAAAGGAAATCGCTTCCTAATAATATATTTATATCTTCTTTAAGCCATTTTTCAATTTTTGCTAATCCAGCACCACTCCATGCATTTGATACTGGGCAGTGAACAGCACTTACATCAAGATTTTTTAATAGTTTAATATCTTCAACATCTGCATAAACTAAGTGGAATAATATTGTCTTTTTATCTAACAAGCCATTTTCATAAAAATATTTCACACTAGATTTATTAGCTAAGTTTTTAATTATATTTGCTCTATGCTTTGTTTCCATACAATGAGTCATTCGAAAAGTATTTGTTTTATCTTTTATTTTAATACAGTTTTCTATTTCACTTGCACAAATATCTTCTTCTTCAGGAAGGTGAGCAGAAAATGATATTTTATCATTTGATTTCTCATAAACATTTTCAATTTCTTCAAAAGCATCAATAATACCTTGAAGGCCAATTTCTTCCATTGCTTTTTTTTGTTTTAATTCAGCATTATCTGCTTGACCTGATTCAACAATGAAAGTAACACCTTGTTTTAGATATTCAGAATATGCTTTTAATAGCAATATATGAAAGTCTTTATCATTTACATTATCTATAAAATCAAAAACTTTGTTTTGAAGTTGTCCTTGTATTGAATCACTGCACCATTTATCAAGTGGGCAATCTTTAAATAATCCTCTTGCAATTGTTGCTGGATTGTGAGTATGTCCATTTATTAATCCAGGCAATACAATCAAATCTGAACAATCAATAATTTTAAGATTTGAAAGTGAAAGTTCAATATCTTTTTTTATGGTATCTATTATACCATTATTAATATATATATCAGCCTCTTTAAATGATAAATCTGAATCCATGTATGTTGCATTCTTTAATAAAATTTTCATATTATTTATTCCTATATTTGAATTTACAATAAAGTATATTATATAATTTTTAAATAATTTGATATACTTTATCAATATTTGTAAATATATTTAGAGCAATTAATTAAGAGCTTGAGATTAAATGATAGCAATAAGATAAATTACACTGTAAGTGATAAAAATGATTTAATAACTTTTTATACATCTATTTTTAAACAAAGATATATTGTTGTTATTAAAAAAATTGTTTATTATTATAAAAAATAAAATATAAAAGGAATTTTTTTTGAAAGAATTATACGATAATAAGTCAAAGAATATTATGAAAATAGCTGATAGATCATCGTCTATGAGTTTAAATAGGATTGAACAAATTAGAGCTTTTGCACTTGAGGGAAATTTTAAGAGAATTGGGATAGCTCATTGTATTACTTTTAATCGAGAAACTAAATTTATTAAAAGATATCTTGAAAAAGATTTTGAAGTTTTTAGTGTAGATTGTAAAATTAATCGTCTAAGCTCTGATGAATTGTTTGATAATAATAAATCGAAAATATTATGTAATCCTGCAGGGCAAGCTCATTTTCTTAATGAAAAAAATACTGATTTAAATATTTCACTTGGATTATGTGTGGGCCATGATATGATATTTAATATAAAATCAGATGCGCTAGTTACTACTTTATATTCAAAGGATTTCACAAATAATAATGATATGGATCAAGCAATATCAGATTTAATGAAATAAACAATTTTGATATAAAATAAAAGTTTTTTGAAAAATCGAGTAGGAGGGTTTCTCACGAAACCGTCCTCTCACACCACCACGTCATACCGTTCGGTAACGGGCGGTTTATCAAACATAACGCTCAATGTTGAAGTAG
>CAZPTG010000066.1:0-11098 GCA_964589355.1 uncultured Spirochaetaceae bacterium | reverse complement strand
TGTTTGAAAAAAATAATTGTATTAAAATTCTAATTAATAAAAAAAAATATCTCATAAATGATTAACTTATTTCTCTATTTTTATGATTGTTATATATAGCTTATGCTATATATATATTTCACATTTTTTAAATACATCTAAAACACATAATTGCATAAATGTGTGTATTTGCTAGTTGAAATGAATGTTTTTATATTTATTTTGACAAAATATAAAAATATGTTAATATTGACATATTGACTAGTAAGTGTTTATTCATTAATTTACAGATGAAATAGGAGTCAGATATGGTAAAAACAATAGCGCAAATGTTCCATAAAAGTGTAACAAATTATCCTAATAATACACTAATTGGATCAAAAAATAAAAGTGGTGAATTTGTTGAAGAAACTTATAAAGAAGTTGAAGATATTGTTATAAATTTAGCATTAGGCTTACATAATAAATTTGACTATAAAAAACAAGATTTAGTAGCAATTATAAGTGATAATAGAAAAGAATGGATGTATAGTGATTTAGCTCTTCAATATTTAAATTGTGTTGATGTTCCTAGAGGATTAGATGCTACTGATGGCGAGTTAATTCAAATTTTAAATGAAACAAAAGTTACAACTTGTTTTGTTGAAAACGTTAAAACTATAAATAGATTTGATAGGTTAAAAGAAGATTTACCTTTTATAAAAACTTTAATATTAATGGAAAAAGTTGATATTGATATATCATCAAAATATGATGTTGTAAAACTATATGATTTAATAGGAGATGGTAGATCATTATTAGAGACTAATATTAATTTAGTTGATAATCTTTTTAAAGAAATAAATTTGGCAAAAGAAGATGATTTAGCTACTATAATATTTACAAGTGGAACAACTGGTGCATGTAAGGGTGTTATGTTAACTAATGCTAATTTTATTTATGAAGTATCAAATCTTGATAAAATTGTAGATTATAAATTTAAACCTGGGCAAAGATGGATGAGTGTATTACCAATATGGCACTCCTTTGAAAGAGCTGCAACTTATGTTTGTTTATACTATGCACAAGCAATGTTTTATAGTAAACCAATTAGTAAAGTTATGCTTAGTGATTTTAAAAAAGTTAATCCTCATTGGTTCTCTTCAGTTCCAAGGATTTGGCAAGCTGTTAATAAAACAATTGAATCAAAAATAAGAAAAACAAAAGGATTTAAAAAGTCTTTAAGTCTTGTTTTTATTAAATCAGCTACAAAATGGAAAGCAGGTTATAATAAAGTTCATAAACTTCTTCCAAAATATAAAAATAATCCATTTGGATTTATAGAGGTAATAAGTGGTTTATTAACCATGATGATATATTATCCTTTATATAAGCTTGGCAATATAATTATGTTCAAAAAGGTTAGATCTCTTTTTGGAGATAATCTAATAGCAGGTGTATGTGGTGGAGGTTCTATGCCAAAAGGTGTTGATGCTTTCTTTAACGCTATTGGCATCACATTATTAGACGGATATGGAATGAGTGAAACCTCTCCAATAATTTCAGTTAGAAATTTGAAAAAACCTATCATTGGAACCATGCAAGTCTTAGAAGGTACTAGCATTAAAGTTGTTGATGAGAATAACAATAAAGTTAAAGTTGGAGAAAAAGGTGTCTTAAAGGTTAAAGGGCCTCAAGTAATGAAAGGTTATTATAATAATGAAAAAGCAACAAATGCTATTATTGATAAAGATGGCTTTTTAAATACAGGTGATTTAGTTATAAAAACACTTAATAATGATATATCAATTGTTGGTAGAGCAAAAGATACTATAGTTTTAGCTGGTGGAGAGAATTTAGAACCTGTTCCAATTGAAGGTAAATTAAGTGAACTTGATTTTATTGATAATGTAATTGTTATAGGTCAAGATAGAAAATATTTATCAGCACTTATTGTTCCAAATTCTGATACAATTAAAGAATATGTAACACAATTAAGTGATAAATATAAAGATGATAAGGAAGCTATTTATAAGTTTTTAAAAGAAAAAATCGATGAAAAGATTAATATTAAATTAGGTTTTAAATCTCATGAGTTAATTAATAAATTTGCAATACTTGAGAAGCCCTTTGAGGTTGGAAAAGAATTGAGTGCAAAACAAGAATTAAAGAGAAATAAGATTGAAGAATATTATAAAAAAATAATTGATAGTTTATACGCATAAAACATTAAGGTCTTGAAGTTAATAGCTTTGAGACCTTTTTATGATATATTTTTTATATTTTAGCTTGATAATTAGTATATCATTGAGTAAAATGATATTTAATTTTAGAGGGGTGTATGATTCAAATTATTGGTACTAAAAAATGCAAAGAAACTCAAAAAGCTATTAGAGCAGCAAAAGAGAGAGGTATTGAATTTCAATTTGTTGATTTAAATGAAAGAGATTTGTCAAAGAAAGAATGGGAAAATATTTTTGATCATTATGATGGAGAATCTCTTATTAATAAAAATTCAAAAACTTATAAAAAGAAAGGTTTCTCTTATATGGTATATGATGCAAAAGAAGAATTAATTGAAAATAGTGATTTATTAATTACACCAATAATTAGATCTAAAAAACGAGTAAAAAAAGGTTTTGATTTAAAAACTCTAATAGATTGGAGCAATTAATGTCTAATAATATATTTCATGCAGTTTTAGGTAGTGGCTCTTGTGGAAATAGTTATGTCTTATATGATGGGGCTTCATCAATTATTGTTGATCAAGGCTTTTCTTTTGTAAAATTTAAGAAGAAATTTTTAGCTTTAGGTATTCCAATTGAAAGTATAAAAGCTATTTTTTTAACACATTTTCACCCAGATCATAGTAATGGTATAAGGGTTAGTTCTAATAAATTAAATGTTCCAATTTATATATCAAAAGAAGCAATTGAAAAAGAGCCAGTTGTCTTTAAAAGGCTTAATTTGCCACTTGATAGACTAAATGAATTTGAAATAGGCTCATGTATAAAAATACATGATTTTAAAATAAATTCGTTTAAATCTCTTCATGATAGTGGTGGTAGTGTTGGTTATTATATTGAAAATAAAGAAGATAAAATTACTTTAATTAGTGATACTGGTGAGACTACTAAAGAAATGGAAGATTATGCAAAAAAAAGTAATATTTTATTTTTAGAATCTAATTACGATGAAAATATGTTATTAAATGGGCCTTATCCATATAAACTAAAAAAAAGAGTTAGTGGAAAATGGGGCCATTTATCTAACAAACAAGCGCTATCATTTTTAAATGATAGTTCATTTTGTGGTGATTATTTATATTTAATCCATTTATCTGATAAAAATAATGATGTTGAATTGGTAAAAAAGTTACACACTAATAATAAAAATATTTCAAATATTATTACATGTCCAAGAGGAAGTTTTATAAATATTCTAGGGGAAGGTGAAGCGTGAAAAATAAAAAACAAAAGCATATGGAAATCATGAGTTATAAAAAATGTTTATCTATTAAGCGTTCTGATGGGCTAAGAATGCGCTGTGTAGATGAATTTACTATGAACTCTTTATTGAGATGTACTGTAAGTAGAAACTTTAAAAGGCCTTTTATGAGTGTCTATGGTGATGATGAAGTTATAACTTATGGAAAATTTAATTATATGGTTCAAAATATTAAAGCTTTTTTTAATAATAAAGGTATAAAAAAGGGAGATAGAGTTGCTATTTTAGGTGAATCATGTCCAAATTGGATGTTATCATATTTTGCCATTACAACTTTAGGTGCTATCGCTGTTCCAATTCTTCCTGATTTTTCTAAAACTGAAATTGATAAAATATTGAAACACAGTGAAGCCAAAGCTTTAGTTGTTAATTCTAAAAATTGTGAGAAAACTATAGAGTTTATAAAAGAAAATCCCTCAATTATTATAAGAATGAATGATGTTTTTCATATACCTTCAAAATTAATTAAAGATATTTCAACAAAAAAAGATTTTGAAGATGCAGCTGGTGTTGATGTAAAATTTTTTAAGAGAAAATCTAAAGAAATAAAAGAATTAAATTCTATTAAAGTTAATGAAGATGATATCGCCTCTATTATTTATACAAGTGGTACAACAGGAACAAGCAAAGGTGTTATGTTAACTCATAAAAATTTAGTTTGGAATGCTGATATCTCCTCAGATGCTTATGTAAATATAACTCATCGATTTAAATTTTTATCAATATTACCTGTTGCTCATGTTTATGAATTTACTGAAGGTCAATTGTTAATGATGATGAACGGTGCTCAAATTATTTTCCTTGGAAAACCACCAGCACCTAGTATTTTATTACCTGCTTTAAATCAAATTAAACCTCAAATATTATTATCGGTTCCTTTATTAATGGAAAAAGTTTATAGATCTGCAGTTCTTCCAACAATAAACAATAATAAAAATATACAAAATTTATTAAAAAATCCTCTAACAAGAGGTTTTGTATATAAATTAATTGGTAAAAAATTGAAAGTTAAATTTGGTGGAAGAGTTAAATTTTTTGGTCTTGGAGGTGCTCCTTTAGATAAAGAGGTAGAAAATTTCTTATATAGAGCAAAATTCCCTTATGCAATTGGATATGGATTGACAGAAACTAGTCCATTAATTGCAGCATGTGGATATAAAAAGAGTGATCATAAAAGAGAAACTATTGGTAAATTTGTAAAGCATGTAGAATATAAACTATTGAACAAAGACCCTGAAACTGGAGTTGGAGAAATTGCAGTAAAAGGACCTGGTGTTATGAAGGGCTATTATAAAAATGAAGAACTAAATAAAGAAGTCTTTAGTGAAGATGGTTATTTTAAAACAGGTGATTTAGGTGCTCTTGTTAAAAATCGTCTAGCTCTTAAAGGAAGATCAAAAACAATGATTTTGGGCGCTGGGGGAGAAAATATTTATCCAGAAGCAATTGAAAGTATTTTTAATAACCAAGAATTTGTTGAAGAGAGTTTAGTTGTTCCTGAAGGAAAAAGCTTAGTTGCTCTAATTAAAATTGATTATGAGGCTTATGCTAAATTAACAAAATTATCACTAGAAGAGAGTAAAAGCGCTGCTTTTGAATATGTCAATAAACTAAAAAGAGATATAAACAAAGAGTTAAATTCTTTTAGTAAGATTCATGAAGTATCATTGCAAGATGAACCTTTTCAAAGAACCCCTACCCAAAAGATAAAAAGATTCTTATACTTAGATAGAAAAAAGAAAAATAAAAAAGATGAAGAAAAATAGTTAAATAATTATTATAGAGGGCAAAATGCAAAATACTGACATTCGTATAACACGTTATGAATCACTTATTTCTTCAAAAGAATTACAAGAGAAGATACCTACTACAAAAGAAGTAGAGAAAAAGATTGTTAAATCTAGAGAAATTGTAAACAATATTATCGAGCATAAAGATGATAGAGTTTTAGCTATTGTAGGACCATGTTCAATTCATGATCCTCAAGCTGCAATTGATTATGCAAAGAAACTAAAAACTATAGCTGATAAAGTTAGCGATAAGATTTATGTTGTAATGCGTACATATTTTGAGAAACCTAGAACAGTTGGTGGATGGAAAGGTTTAATAACTGATCCTGATATTGATGGATCTTATAATATTGAAAAGGGATTATTGATTGCGAGAAAATTATTAATCGATATTATTGATTTAGGACTTCCTGTTGGTTGCGAGGTTTTAGATCCTGTTGTCCCTCAATACATTGATGAATTGATGAGTTGGTCAGCAATTGGAGCAAGAACTACAGAGAGTCAAACACATAGAAATCTTTCAAGTGGTTTGTCTGTAGCTGTTGGTTTTAAAAATAGTACAAATGGTAATATTTCAAACGCCGTTAATGCAATTAAAAGTGCTTCTCTTTCAGCAGCTTTTATTGGGGTTGATAGAGATGGTAATACTTCAGTTATTAGAACAAAGGGTAATGAACTTGGCCACTTAATTTTACGAGGTGGAAGTAATGGCCCAAATTATTATGATGAAAAAGTTGAAGAAGCTAGAGAAATATTAGAAAAAAATGATTTAAATCCTGCTATTATTGTTGATTGTTCTCATGCTAATAGTGGAAAAAAAGCTTATAGACAAGAGAGAGTTTTAAGAAGTGTAATTGATCAAATTAATTATAATGAAACAAGCATTAGAGGTTTTATGCTAGAGAGTAATTTACAAAAAGGTTCTCAAAAAATTTGTGACAATTTGTCTTCTCTTGAATATGGTGTTAGTATTACAGATGAATGTATCTCAATTGAGGATACTGAGAGAATATTAATATCTGCTTATAAAAAGCTAAAAAAAGGAGAGTAAAGTTATGATTAATGCATTAGTATGTTTAGCTGATGGTTTTGAGGAAACAGAAGCTATTGTTCCTATTGATATTTTAAGAAGAAGTGATATGAATGTTGTTGTAGCTGGTGTTGGAAATACTGAAATAACAAGTGCTCATAATTTAAAAGTAGTTTGTGATGTTGAAATATCTCAAGCAAATGAAACTTATGATGTAGTTGTTTTACCAGGGGGAATGCCTGGATCTACAAATCTAGCTAACAGTTTTGAGGTTTTAAGAAGAGTTATTAATACATCTCAAAAAGGATATGTTTGTGCTTTATGTGCAGCTCCTGCAGTAGTATTAGCTAATACTGGAATAATAGATGATAAAGATGTTACTTGTTATCCATCTATGGAAAAAGTAGCTTTAAATATTAAATTTAGACATGATAGTAGATGTATAGTAGATGAGAAAATTATAACAGCCCAAGGCCCTGGTGTGGCAGAAGAATTTGCACTAACCATTGTAAAAGAGGTCTTAGGGGTTGAAAAAATGAATGAGGTAAAAAAAGCTTTTTTAGCTCGTTAACAAGCTTGGCATTTATAAAGGAGGTTGACTAATAATCGGCCTCTTTTATTGTCTCCATGTTTGAGACAAAAATCATGAGCAACTGATTCTATATTAAGAGAGGTATCATTTTCTCTTTTAAAATATAGATGCTCTAAAAAAGAAAAGTACAAGCATTCTTTATGTTCTTTTTTGAAAGCAATATCAAATTCCCAATTTTTAATTATTCTACAAACTGGTAAAAATATTTCTTTTTTATAAGATTCAATTGTTTCTTCAATACTTGGATTTTTTTTAAGTTTCTGACCTAAAAAATATCTATGAGTTTTAATATGTTTTTCAAAATTTTCAAAACATATATCTCCAAGTTCTTTTTTTACGATAGAATAGAAATCTATCATCTCCTTTGATTTGTCTGATTTATTCATATATTATCCCTTCTTATATAAATTTGTGCATACAAAATTATAAAACTATAATATACATATATTACTTTTTTGAAAAGGGTATTATAATTGTTAGTAGCAAAAAAAACAAATTTTTATAAACAGTTTGTTATTGAAAATACCCAAATGTATAATATAATTGCTATAAGGAGTAATTTTATGTTAGTTGATAATATACTACAATCGATTGGAAATACACCACTAGTTAAAATAAATAAATTAAATAAAACTTCTAATAATATTTATGCTAAATTAGAATCTATGAATCCTTTATCTAGTGTAAAAGATAGAGCTGCTTTATTTATGATAGAAGAGGCTGAAAAGAAAGGGTTTATAAAAAATAATACTTTGATAATTGAACCAACTAGTGGAAACACTGGAATAGGTCTTGCTTATATTTCAGTAATTAAAGGTTATAAATGTATTTTAGTTATGCCAGATTCAATGAGTATTGAGAGAAGAAAATTATTAAAAGCTCTTGGTGCACAAATAGTATTAAGTGATGGGAAAAAGGGAATGAGAGGCGCTATAGAAAAGGCAAAACAACTGCATAAAGAAAATAAAAATTCTTATATG
Source organism: uncultured Spirochaetaceae bacterium (assembly GCA_964589355.1). Taxonomy (GTDB): domain Bacteria; phylum Spirochaetota; class Spirochaetia; order Sphaerochaetales; family Sphaerochaetaceae; genus Pleomorphochaeta. The sequence continues at coordinate 3,241 of CAZPTG010000066.1, read as the reverse complement.
CCTTCCCAATTTGATAATTTAGATAATCCATTAGCTCATTATAAGACCACAGGAGTCGAAATATATAAAGATTTAAATGGTAAAATTGATTATTTTGTTTCTGCAGTAGGATCTTCTGGTACAATTATGGGATGTGCGAAATATTTCAAAGAAAAGGATGCCAATATTAAAGTTGTAGCTATAGAGCCTGAAACTTCTGCAGTTTTATCAAAAGAAACTCCAGGTTCTCATAAAATTCAAGGTATAGGTGCGGGGTTTATTCCTAGTATTTTTGATGATTCCTTAGTAGATGATGTTATTAAAGTTAATGATATTGATGCAATATCTTTAGCTAAAAGGCTCTCAAGAGAAGAAGCCCTATTAGTTGGAATGTCCTCTGGTGCAGCTTTGTTAGGGGCTTTAGAAATATCAAAAAAAGTTGAAAATAAAAATATTGTAGTTCTATTTCCTGATAGTGGAGAGAGATATCTATCAACGCAGTTATTTGAGGATTAATATGATTGTAGATTTTGATTTATATAATACTCTCTTTTGCGGTCAAAGTTTTTGTTGGAGAAAAGAAAAAAATGATTATGTAGCTATACTTAATAATAAAGTGTATAGATTAAATAATCAAAGTGATATAACAGATCCTTTTTTAATAAAATATCTAGATATGGATTTTAATTATGAGAAAGCATTAGAAGATTTAAAAAAGATGGATGATAGATTTATTGATATTATAGATAAATGTGGTCAATTACATATTTTAAAGCAAGATTTATGGGAAACTGTTCTTTCCTTTATATTAAGTCAAAATAATAATATAAAAAGGATAGAGGGGTTATATGATAGTTTTTGTAGAAATTTTGGACTAGAAATTGAAAAAGGTTATTATTCTTTTCCAAGACCTGATGATTTAATTCATTTAAGTGAACAAGATTTAAGAGATTTGAGAGTGGGTTTTAGAGCACCATATATCTTAGATGCAATACAAAATTCAGATAAAATATTAGAAGTGAATAAAAAGGATGAAAAAGAAGGTGAAGATATTTTATTGAGTATTAAAGGTATTGGTCCAAAAGTAAGTTCATGTATTAGACTTTTTGCTCTACATCAATTAAATGCTTTCCCAAAAGATGTGTGGATAAAAAAAGTTATGCAAAAAGAATTTTCAAATAAAACAGAGAAGGATTTTTATCCTCTTGCTGGCTTAGCTCAGCAATATATGTTTCACTATGCAAGGCTTGGATATTTTAATAATATTTAAAAAGTATTAGAATTAAATTTGTTTTTTATGATTTATTGCAAACATTTATATAGTACAAATGTAGTATTTTATAAAAAAATTGTTAGACTAAATGTAATATGCTATAATTAGGTAGATTTTATTTTTGGAGGTTGTTATGAATACATCTACGATATTCACTATTGGAAGGCAATTTGGAAGTGCTGGACGAAGAGTAGGTAGTGAAATAGCGAAAAAGTTAGATATACCTTTTTATGATAAAGAACTAATTTCTTTAGTTGCTAAAGATAGTGGTTTAAATGAAGCATTAATTGAAAATGTTGATGAAAAGGCAGCTAGTTCATTTTTTCAATCATTAATGGCAGGATCAAATCCATTTGGAGCATTTCCTATGGCTACAAGCAATTTGGGTTTGCCTGATTTACCAATAAATGATAGAATTTTTTTAATTCAGTGTGATGCTATTAGAGAAATTGCAAAAAAGGGACCATGTGTTATTGTTGGAAGATGTGCTGATTATGTTTTAAGAGAAGAAAAAAATCGATTATTATCAATTTTTATTCATGCTCCATTAGAAGTTAGATGTGATAGAGCTACAAATTTATATAAAATTCCATCAAAAAAAGCCCAAAGCGAATGTCAAAAAAATGATAGAACGAGAGCACATTATTATAATTATTTTTCTGATAGAAAATGGGGAAGTGCTTCTAATTATGATATAAGTATTGATTCTTCTATATTAGGGGTTTCTAAAACAGCTGAATGTATTATAAATTTTGATAAAATTAGACGTGGAAAATAAAATAGTTGTGTAGAGGTTGCCAATAATGCATTTTTTTAAAAAGGACCTTAATAGTAAGGTCCAAATAGATATAGACAAAAATAATTTAATTAGAATCCATAATATGTCAATTCTAATAATTGTATTAGAATTATTAATGTTAGTTATGGGTTCTTTTTTAAATCTTCCTCAATATTATATTTATTCTTATTATTTATTATTATTTTTTGTTTTATTATTTTATTTTTTTACAAGACGTAAATTTAATAAATTTATAATGTTTGAGAAAATATTGATGGCAATAGCAATTTATGGCTTTGCATTTTGGGGTATTGCAATTGCTTTGTTTGATATAAATAGGGATATAGCTCCATTTGTATATTTAATTAATATAAGTTATATTGCTTGTTTTTATATATTTACTCCAATTGGAGCGTTTATATTTAATTTTATAAATATGATATTATTCTATTCTCTATTGTTTGTATTTGATTATTTAAGTGTTGCTATATTAGTGAATTTTAGTTTTTTTCACCTAGTATTATTTCTTATTTCAATAGATAAGTATAAATCATATATTCAAAATTACAAAGATAGTAGTTCTTTAAAGATTGTAAATGATGAATTAAAAGTATTATCAACTATTGATCAATTAAGTGGTTGTAAAAATCGACGTGGTTTAAATTATGAACTAGTAAAATATGAAAATAAGTTTATTTTTGCCTTATTAGCTGATATTGATAATTTTAAAGAAATAAATGATTCTTTTGGTCATGATATTGGTGATTTATTTATAGTTAATTTTGCAAAAATATTACAATCTAATTTTGGTATTGATAAAGTTTTTAGAATTGGTGGTGATGAATTCTTTATAATTAGTGATTGTGAAACATTACAAAATTCTTTAAAGAAATTTGAAATATCAAGAAGGGAAATTAGAGAAATAAAATTTGTAAAAAATGTTGATATAACTATGAGTGTTAGTGCAGGATATACTTATAAAAAATTAATTAATAGAGAATATTTTGAAAAAATATATAAAGAATTAGATATGGCAATGTATGAGGCAAAAGCTAGAGGTAAAGATTGTGTTTATAAATCTGATGATATTTTTAAAGAATAATAAATAATAGATTAGTTTATATATACTTATCTTTAGCTTACATATTAAAAAAGAGTAGCAATCAAGCTACTCTTTTTTTAGGAGGTTTCTTATTTATATATATTCTATT
>CAZPTG010000065.1:0-11123 GCA_964589355.1 uncultured Spirochaetaceae bacterium | reverse complement strand
ATATACCTTTATAATATGTATCAAAATCTTTTGCAGGATTTTTTTCTTTTTTCTTTTTTGCCATATCCTTATTATATAATTTATTAATGAATTTATAAATACTATACAAAATATTATGTAGTGTATATGTAGATTAGTTGTATTTATATATTATATAAAATATATAGTGATAAAGTTACTTAACATTTTTATTTTTAAATGTAATATTTATCTATGGCATATATTACAGCATTATTAGAAGGATTATTAAGTTTTATTAGCCCCTGTGTATTACCAATGATACCTTTATACATTGGTTATTTAGCAGGAGGTATAGCAACTAAAGACAATAATGAAATTGATAGAAATAGATTGTTATGGAATTCTGTTTTTTTCATTGTAGGCTTTAGCGCATTATTTGCAACTTTAGGTGCTAGTGCAAGTTTTTTAGGTCAATATTTAAGTGAACACCTTGATACTATAAATCGAGTAGGTGGTGTTATTGTAATTATTTTTGCTCTAAGTTTTTTAGGCTTGAAAATGTTACCATTTTTAGAAAATACTTATAAATTTAATTTCAAAGTAAAATCCATAAATTACTTTTCGTCTTTTGTCTTTGGTATTGTTTTTGCTGTCGGTTGGTCTCCTTGTACTGGACCTTTCTTAGGCTCTGCTTTAATGCTTGCTGCAAATACAGATACACTATATAAGGGGATATTTACACTTTTATCTTATTCTCTTGGATTAGCAATTCCATTCTTTTTGTCAGCACTATTGTTAAAACAATTAGAAGGTGCTTTTGCCTTTATAAAAAAACATTACAAAATAGTTACTGCAATTAGTGGTGTTTTATTGTTAATGATGGGAATATTAATGGTTTTAGGGTATTCGCCTGCGATCTTATTTGAATAATTAATGGAGAAATAAATGAATAAAAATCAAAGAAATAGTTTAATTTTAATTATAGTTATTATAGTAATTTTTGTTTTAGCTTATGTTGGGTACGGTGTTTTAAGCAAAAATGGAGTTGATACATCATATAAACCAACTATATCATCAACAATTGACGATGATGATATTCAAAAAGCTTCTACAGAAAGTGAAAATAGTGGTAGTATAGAAGTCGATAAACAAAAAGAAAATATTGATGTTGATTCAAAAAAAGAATTAGAATCTGAAAATATTGATAATAAACAACAAGAAGATCAAGAAGAAGTACAACAAGAAGATCAAGAAGTAACAAATGTTATGCCAGATATTCCTTTAACCTTATTAAATGGAGAGGAAACAACTTTTTGGGAATTAGCTGAGTTAGGAAAGCCTGTTGTAATTAATTCTTTTGCTTCATGGTGTCCACCTTGTAAACAAGAAATGCCTCATTTTATTGAATTAAGTGAAAAATATAAAGATGATGTAGTATTTATATTCTTTGATTCATTTGATGGTGAAAGGGAAACTGAGGAAAAGCTAAATGCTTTTGCTGATGAATATTTTAATGATGATACCATTTGTGTAATAGATCCAGGTTATATTTCATATTTGTTTAAATCAAATAGTCTTCCAACCACTATATTATTAAATAAGAAAGGTGAAGCTATTAATGGATACCAAGGAATGGTTTCAAAAGAAATATTAGAAAAGGCTATAATTGAATTGATTAGTGAATAATACTTTTTATATTTTTAGAAAAAGAAATCTCTTAAGTAAATATTTTTTATTACTTAAGAGATTTTTTTTGTTTTTATATTAAATATATAAGAATTCCTATATAAAAAGATAAACTTCCTGCAATACAAAAAATATGCCATATTAAATGACCATGAGGTATTTTTTTAAATCCATAAAAAATTACACCTAATGTATACAATAAGCCACCACTTATTATATATTTTAATAATCCTTTTGGTAAGTATGGAATAATGTCATTCCAAAAAAATACAAGAATCCAACCCATTATAATATATAAAATTACATGTAAAGGTTTTAATTTAGCCCAAAATATAAGAGTAAAGCCAACTCCTAAAGCTGCAATAATCCATAAAATATAGAATAATGTTATTGTTTTTTGAGTATTTACAAAAAGTAAAAGTGGTGTATATGTTCCAGCTATTAAAAAATATATATTGCTGTGATCTAATATACGACAAATTCTTTTCCAATTGTTTTTCGCTAAGCCATGGTATAGTGAACTTGCAAAGTATAATAAAAAATTTGTTAATGCAAATATCACAAGGCCTATTTTCAAGTTATTGTTTTCTATTTTATTTAAATTTATTATTATATATATAAATCCGATAACTGAAAATCCTGCTGCAATAGCGTGTGATATAGAATTTTCTCTCTCAGCTTCAGGGTGTAATAATTCTGGTAGAGTGATTTTTCTCTCAAGCCAATTTTTTTGATTTTCCATTTTTACCTCTTATTATAATAATTTATACTTAATATTTTAAAATTACAATCCATTTAAAAAGGGTATTCCATTATATAAATAAAGGAATACCCAGAGTGATAATTAAAAGAGAGTTAATACTCTAGTAGACAATTTTAATATACTAGTATTGTAATTGTAAAAAGACTTATTTGTAAATATAAAAATTGTTAAAACTTATGTTAATATTAAATATAGATATAATAATTGATTTATATCTATAAACTATAATTTCTAACTCTGTATATAAATAAAATGATATATTTGTTATAGAAGTAGTTTTTTCATTAAAAAAAATAATACCAACAAATTTGTTTATATATATTTAATTTAAGTCGTTATAACAAATTTCTATTATAATATATGCTCTAAAAAGGTTTTTGTTCTGTTATTTTGGGGATTGTCAAAGATTTGAGTTGGCGTTCCAACTTCAATAACTTTTCCTTCATCCATAAACACAACTTTTGTTGCAGCGGCTCTTGCGAATCCCATTTCATGAGTTACTAAAAGCATTGTCATTCCACTATTTGCTAAATCTAGCATAACATCTAAAACTTCTTTAATCATTTCAGGATCGAGAGCACTCGTTGGTTCATCAAATAGCATTATATCAGGTCTCATGGCTAATGATCTTGCTATTGCAACTCTTTGTTGTTGTCCTCCTGAGAGTTGGTTTGGATAGGAGGTAGCCTTTTCTTTTAATCCAACTTTTTCAAGAAGTTCTATAGCTATTTTATTTGCTTCTGCTTTTTTTATACCTTTTACTTTCATAGGGGCTAGTGTAATATTTTCCATAACTGATAAATGAGGAAAGAGATTAAAAGATTGGAAAACCATTCCAACTTCTTCACGGATTTTTCTTATATCTGTAGAATTTTTTGTAGTATCAATTCCATCAACTAAAATTGATCCACCTGTTGGAATTTCTAATTTATTTACACATCTCAATAGTGTTGACTTTCCACTTCCAGAAGGTCCTATTACTACTACTACTTCACCTTTTTTTACATCTAATGATGCATTATCAACTGCTTTTACTTTATTACCATTGTTTGTTATAAAGGTTTTTTCAAGATTTTTGATTGTTATATTAGGCATTATCATTCATCCTTTCTTCTAATTTTCCAACTAATCTAGATAATATTAAAGTAATAATTAAATATATTAATGCTACTACTAGCATTGTCTCTAAGGATAAAAAAGTTCTAGATATATATTCTTTTCCTCTTCTTAATATATCACTTAGTGCTATAACAGATACTAGAGAAGAATCTTTTAACATACTAATAAACTCATTACCTACAGCAGGTAATACAACTTTTAGAGTTTGAGGAAGGATTACATATCTAAATGCTTGATAACGTGATAATCCTAATGCTATTGCAGCTTCCATTTGGCCTTTTGGTATTGCTTGAATACCAGCTCTAACAATTTCGCCCATATATGCACCAAAACAAATAGCTAGTGATATTACTGCTGCACTGATTCCGCTTAAATGAAAAAATCTACCAAGCGCGTAGTAAATAAATATCAATTGTACTAATAGAGGTATACCTCTTATTAGCTCTACATAAACACCGCTTATCATATTGATTATGCTATGTTTTGAAACAGAGCCTAATCCTGTAATTGTTCCAATTAATACAGCTCCAAGAATTGCAAAGATTGTACATTGAAATGTTACTGGCGTTCCTTGTATACATACTAAGAATATATCTTTGTATGGATCTGGGAAAAAAATAATTAAAGAGGATAATGTAATTATAGCTAAAAAGAATGTTATTCTCCAACTATTCATTAATTTTCCATTATTTTTGTTTGGAATTAAAACCCCATCCGTCATTTGGATTGTAGGAGTGTTTTTCTTTTTTTGATTTGATTTTGTGTTTTTTTCACTCATTGTATATTAATTATATCCTTTATGCATTTACTATTATCTTTATCTCATAAATATGCAAAATAGTCAAGGATATTTGTATATATATTCACCATCTATACATAAGGGTGAATAAACATTTAATGAGTATTCTTTTTTTTATTTTTTTGTAATTTATGTAACATATAAATAATAAAAACACCTAATAAAAAGCCTAGAATATTAAATGTAGCTATACTTAGAGGAGCTTTTGGGATTTCTAATGAGGTTGGCCCAATTATTATAGAATATATTGCAGCAATAATTAAACCTACTATAAAGCTTATGGTAGAAGTTCTGTGTTTAGATAAAGCTTTTTTTACTATTTTTACACTAGTTATAGCTCCAACTAAAATACCTAAGCAAAATATTATTATAGATAAAAGATAGTTAAAATTAAGATTTATTAGTTGTTTTAGTGCTGTAATTATTGGTATATAAAGCTTAAAAATTACTAGCAATGAAGATCCAGAAATTCCAGGGAGTATCATGGTTGAGATTGCTAAGATTCCAGCTATAAAAATTTTAAATCCAAGATATAAATCTATATTTGCTAAATTAATTATATTATTTTCAGCTTCAGGCTCATTTGTTGAAATTAATATAACACAAATAAATCCTATAATGAAGAAAAATATATATTTCAGAATGCTTTTAGTATTTGTTTTAAAAATATTTTTTTCATCGATTAATATTAATGGAATTGAGGATAATGTTAATCCAATTAATAGAGAACTCATGAAATAAATATGAGTTGAAAAAAGAGAAGATAAAATAAGGATGCTTAGAAAAAGTCCGACTATCCATCCTGATATTAATTGAATTAAAAATTTAATAGCAGTTTTTTGGTCTAATTTGTTTTTAGATAATAAATTGTTTAAACTAGTTAGTAAGTTATCATAAAATCCTAAAATGTATGCGATTGTACCACCTGAAATTCCAGGAAGGCTATCAGCTAAAGCCATGCAAAATCCTCTAACACTGTTGATTATCATATATCACCTTATTATTGTTTTAATTATAAGATATTGGTTATTATATAAAATTGCAATAAAAAGCAGTGTGAGTTTTCACACTGCTTGATATGTTATAAATGTAATAAAGATTATAAGTTCCATTTAGCTTTTAATTTTGCTAATTCCCCATTATCTTCTAAAGCTTGAAGACCATCATTAACAATTTTCAATGTTTCTGAATTACCTTTTTTGAAAGCCATTGCAATTGGTTCTTTTTCATCACTTGCAATTCCAGTTATTTTTATTTTATCTTTATATCCATCATTTAATACAACATAGTCACTTGCCACAACACTATCTGTTACTACACCATCAAGATTACCATTAATTAAATCTTCAATAGCTAGTGCAACATTATCGTATGCTTTAATTTCAATATTTAAATCTTCATTATCTAATAATACTATATGACCTGTTGTTCCAATTTGAACACCAATTTTTTTATTTTTTAATTCGTTTAGTTTTTTCAATCCTGTTTCATCAGTTGGTGCAATAATACTTTGTGTGATTTCTATAATTGGAGTAGAAAAATCCATTTTTGGTTTTCTTTCTTCTGTTACAGATACACCACTTGCAACTAAATCATAAGCTCCGTTAGCTAATCCTGCAAAAATACCATCCCAAGCAACGTTTGTTACTTCAAATTTATAATCAGTTACAGTTTCTAATGCAGCTAATAATTCAATTTCAAAACCAGCTAAATCTCCATTTGCATCTACAAATTCTAGCGGTGGCCATTCACAATTACTTGCAACAGTTAATACATTTGCTTCTTTTTGTCCATTTGCATAAATATTAAAATTTAATATAGTTAATAGCCCTAATAAAAGTAATAAATTTTTTTTCATAAAATATCTCCTAATTCAATTTATTCGTTAATTAATGATTAGAGTATGCATAAATATACATATAATGTCAACAATACTCGTATAAATATCTAATATTTTTTTTAATATTTATACGAATAAAATAATATTTAGTGAATATATATAAAAAAACTTCCAAGAAGGAAGGTTTTTTTAACTAATTGATTATTATAATTTATAATTAAAATGTATAAGCTGAAAATATACCAACAAATAATCCTAAAATTATTCCAAAAAATACTTGGGAGAAAGTATGGCCAAGCATAGTTTTCAAATTTGCTTGTGTAAATTGACCTTCTTCATGAATTTCGCTAAAAATCTTGCTCCATTCATTTAATAATTCAGCTTGTTTTCCTGCAGCTTTTCTTATTCCCATGGCATCATGTATGACAATTAGCCCAAAAACAGTACAAATAGCAAAAAATGGCGAACTCAATCCATATTGAATACCAATAGTTGTTGTTATAGCTATTACTGAAGCTGTATGACTTGAAGGCATTCCCCCAGTTGAAAAAGCTTTTTTAAAATCAAATTTCTCACCAACAATTAATGAAATTATTGGTTTTAAAAGTTGAGCCATCATGCAAGCTAAAAAAGCTGAAATGAATGGGGCATTAGTCAATAAATTATTACTCATGATAAAAAAATATACTATTTTTAATAATAAAACAAGACTTTTTAAATTTACTATGTTAATCTATTTTAAATTTTCAAAAAGAGTTGTAATTATGATTCAAGATTCAAAGCAATTATTATTTCTAAGCACGGTTTCTTTTTTTGCTCAAATGACTATAGCGACAGTTAATTTGTCTTTAGTTTATTATTTAAATGATGTAATGAATTATTCAGCTTCTACTATTGGTATAAGTGTATCTAGTTTTTCTATTTCATATGTAGTTTTTTGTATTTTATTAGAAAAGCCTTCTAAATATTTGAGTCCTAGTAAAAGTATTGCACTTTCTCTATTTGGAATGGGTTTTTTCATTTTTGTTTTCCTTAAATCTTTTTCTTATTATCTAATAATAATTAATTTAATTATGTATGGAGCTTTTATGGCTTTTCTCTGGCCTCATATGGCAAGTTGGTTTTCAAGAGGTAGAGAAAACAAATCTTTAAATAAAGCCATCAGCTATTTTAATTTTTCTTGGGGTTTGGGGGTAGCTTTTTCATCAATCTTTTGTGGTTATTTAACTGAAATAGATGTTGCTTTGCCTTTAAAAGTAAGTATTGTTATTTTTATTTCATTGTTTTTATTTGTTTTGATATTAACTTATAAAATACCATATTTAAAAGCTGTAGAAAGTGAAGAAAAATATAATAAGATTAATTGCTGTAAAGATAATAGTACTTTTTTGAGATTTTACTCATGGGTTGCTGTTTTTTTAGCATATCTTTTTTTTGGTATGTTTTTAAATATTTTCCCACTTTATGCAAAAAATGATTTATTTTTTAGTGAAACAAAAATAGGGTTTTTGCTTTTGAGTAAAGGAATTGTAAGTTGTATTGCTTTCTATTATTTAGGAAAAATGAGTTTTTGGCATTTTAAAAGTAAATATATTTTTATATCACAAAGTGTTTTAGCTATTTTATGTTTTATAACAGCTCAATGTTATAGTTTTAGCTCATTTTTTGTTTCATTTTTGATGTTTGGAATTATTTTTTCACTAATGTATCTTCAAAGTATTTTTCATGGTGTAAGTGGAGCTTTAAATAGAACAAAAAGGATGACAATTCATGAAGTTTTACTAACTCTTGGTCTCGTTTGTGGTTCTGTTTTAAGTGGTTATATTTATGATTTATTAGGATTTAGTTCAGCTCTTAATTCTTTTGGGTTTTTAATGTTATTTATAATATGTTTAGAATTAATTATTTATGTGTTATTTTCAAAGGAAAGAGCAAAAAAATAATAAATGAGTTAATAAATGATTAAAATTATATATAAGATATTAAATTAACTAGTTGAATTTTATTCTATTCTCATTATAATTTAATGCAATAGGAGTGAATATATATGGCAAAAACATTAACAGAGAAAATATTGTTAGACCATCTAGTTGAAGGAGAGTATCAAGTTGGAAATCCAATTGGAATTAAAATTGATCAAACTTTAACTCAAGATGCTACAGGTACTATGGCTTATTTACAATTTGAATCAATGGGCCTTGATAAAGTGAAAAATGAATTGGCACTTAGTTATGTTGATCATAATACAGTACAAGTTGGTTTTGAAAATGCTGATGATCATAGATATTTGCAAAGCGTAGCAGCTAAAAAAGGAATTGTTTTTTCAAGACCTGGAAATGGTATTTGCCATCAAGTTCATCTAGAAAGATTTGGAGCACCTGGTAAAACATTATTAGGTAGTGATTCACATACACCTACAGGCGGCGGTCTTTCAATGATTGCAATTGGTGCAGGAGGTTTAGATATTGCTGTAGCAATGGCAGGAAAACCTTTTCATATTATTACACCAAAAGTTATTGAAATTAGATTGACAAATAAATTGCGTCCTTGGGTAAGTGCAAAAGATGTTATATTAAGTGTTCTTCAAAAATTTGGTGTAAAAGGTAATGTTAATTGTGTTTTTGAATATACTGGAGATGGTGTAAAATCACTTGAAGTTCCTCAAAGAGCTACAATTTGTAATATGGGTGCAGAATGTGGTGTTACAACTAGTGTTTTCCCAAGTGATGATAAGACAAAAGCATTTTTAGATGCTCATGATAGAGGGGATTTATATAAAGAATTAAGTGCAGATGAAGATGCTGTTTATGATGATTTATTTGAAATTGATTTATCAAAAGTTGAACCTTTATGTGCTTGTCCTCATAGTCCTGGAAATATTAAAACAATTGAAGAATTAAAAGGTGAAAAAGTTGATCAAGTATTAATTGGTTCTTGTACTAACTCGAGTTATGATGATTTGAGAAAAGTTGCTAACATTTTAGACGGTAAAACTGTTAATCCAAATGTTAGTCTAGGAGTTGCTCCTGGAAGTAGAGAAGTTTTACTAATGTTAAGCGAAGATGGTAGCTTAGAAAAACTAATTAAATCTGGTGCTAGAATATTAGAAAGTGCTTGTGGTTTTTGTATTGGTAATCATCAAAGTCCTAAAAGTAAAGGTGTTTCTCTAAGAACTTCTAATAGAAACTTTGAAGGAAGAAGTGGAACTAAAGATGCTCAATTGTATTTGGTAAGTCCTGAGGTAGCTGCTTTGAGTGCTATTTCTGGTGTTTTTACTAATCCTTTAGATGATAATAAAATCCCTTATCCAGAATCTGTTAAAGTTGAAAATTTTGTTAGAGATGATTCTATGTTTATTTTCCCACCAGAAGATACAAGTGATATTGAAATCTTTAGAGGTCCAAATATTGGTAATCCTCCTGAAAATGAAGCTTTACCCTATAATGTTAAAGGTCAAATTACAATAAAAGTTGGAGATAAAATAACAACTGATCATATTATGCCAGCTGGAGCAAGACTTAAATTTAGATCGAATATTCCATCTTATTCAAAATATGTGTTTGAAAATGTTGATCCTGATTTTTCAACTAGATGTAAAAATAATAAAGATAATAATATACATAATTTTATTGTTGCAGGTACTTCTTATGGCCAAGGTTCTTCTAGAGAACATGCAGCAATTTGTCCTATGTATTTAGGTGTTAAAGTTGTTTTAGCACTTTCAATTGAAAGAATTCATCAAAATAATCTATGTAACTTTGGTATAGTTCCATTAACATTTAGTTGTGAAGATGATTACAATTCTATTAAACAAGGCGATGATATTTTGATTGAAGATTTACCAGATCAAATTACAATGGCTCATTTAGAAGATAATCCTGTAATAGTAAAAATTGGTGAAAGAAATATTAAGATGAGATGTGAAATTACTAAAGCTCAATTAGATATGTTGTTAGCTGGTGGTCTTTTGAATTTATTAAAAGAATAATTATATTTTATCGATAAAAAGAATATGAGCTAATTATGTGAATAGGGCATATTAGCTCATATTTTTTATTTGTTTTTTTGGCTTTCTAAATAAGTATTAATCTCTGATTCATTTAATATACCAAAACTTGATATATAATAATTTCTAGTCCAAAGTGTTGGAAGTTTTGTTTTTAATTGACTAAATTCATTTCTTAGATTTTTAGATGTATGACCTTTAAATTGTTGAACAATATAATGTGGACTATCTTCAGGATTTGCTTTCACAAATAAATGTACACATTCAGGCATTATTTCCATTGAAACTATAATTATATCAATTTCTTTTGATTTTTCATAAAGAAGCTCTTCAAGTCTTGTTTTTATGTCATCTTTAAGTAATTCTCTTTTATATTTAACACACCAAAGAATGTGATAAAATATAGTAGATGTAGTATCGTCACTAGTTTTCCAACGTTTATTTTTCATGATTATTAGATTATCATTTTTTTTTTAAAATTAAAAGAAAAAATATATTTTTTTAATTCTCTATTAATTTAGGCTCAATCATAAACTTTGTATTGATTTTATTAAGTAGTTTGTACTGTTTTAGTTTAATATCTAATAATAGTTAAAAAAGATACGTTAGTTTATAAATAAACTAAAAGAAAGAGGTTATAGAATGTATGTCTAATTGATTATTTATTAAATAAGTCACCACTTTGGATAATATTGATTTACAATATCAGTATTATTTTTTTACGTAATTAAGAACTTAATGTTTTTTTTAAGATGTAAAAGACATTTATTATGATAAATAGGTTGTTATTTTGTCACATATTGGCATTTTATTACTTTAATTTCTACCTTATACTTTTTTAAAAATATTAAAGAATATTTTTATAGTTTCTAAACACATGACTTTATTTGTGAATATTCAATTGATATAAATGAAGTTTGAAAAAAAATATAATATCAAAAAACGAAGA